>DATCGB010000126.1:0-5229 GCA_036509155.1 Candidatus Tumulicola sp.
GTAACGTTGGGAATCTCCGTATCCGTCAACGGCTATCAGGAACGGCGCTCCGTCCCCCTGAGAGGAGCCAGATCCAACCGCCCAAACGCGTCCATCAGGTCCCCGAACCAAATCACGCAGCCAGAACACGGGTGCTGGAATCGAATACGTTGTGACTCGGCCCCGTTCGTCGATAGCGCCAAGCTTTTGACTAGTAATAAACCAAATCCGACCGTCGTCTCCAAGGGTGATGCGCAAGTTTCGATTGTATCCACCACTACCGACCGCGAACTCCGAGGTCGCTCCATCGATCGAAAAGCGGACGATCTTCCCCGGGTTTCGCTCGACCACCCAAACGTACTTTGATGTACCAACAATATCGCCGGCATCAGCAAACGGCGTCGGCAACTCGTATTCGTGACATCGATTATCAGGCCCAATCGCTGCCACCCGGTTCCCCAGCCGATCTAAAATCCAGATGCTTCGGTTTGGGCCTTCGACCAGGTTCTCCGGAGCATTGAAGGGTGATCCGCTCACTGCAATGCCTTGCTGCACCGCCGCTCCGGAAAGGTCGTTCCTGACGAGTCCGAAATTTCGATCGGTGCGCAGACTGATGCCTAGGCGCGCAGCTCTGCCGTTTGTAAGCCGAAGTTCTAGAACGCAGTTTTGGCAGTTCGCCTCATCGAAGTAGTAAGCGCCGTGCGAGATCGTAGCTGCAATTGCCTGTTCGGAACCATTTGCAGGCCACATAGAGATTGACTTCACCGATCCCGGCATCGTTCCAGCGAGGCCGCGCATCCCATCGACGAGGCGAACGACGAGCCTTTCGTGCTTACCCGTCGAACACCGCATTCGTATGTTTACGTCCCGGGCGTGGCGCGGCAACACCGCTAAATACTGGTCTCCGCCACACGAGGCGCTGTGCACGACAACTCGATAGTAGCCTGGCGGCATGGACAAAATGAAGCCATCGGACGTTCGCTCGGAAATTGGCGGGACTAGCCCGGCATCCTGGCCCTCGTCCCACATACTTATTCCCGGTTGCTGGGGCGAGCAATCGGTACAGTCGACGAGGTGGACGGCTACGCGTTGGACAGCGGCGCCGGCGCCAGGTTGAATGAGCGATGATAGCAATAGCAGGGAGAACGCCAAAACTACCGCAGGCGCGATCATTTGTACGCCCGACGATTTCGGCGACTGCGTAGTGACGGCCTTTGAATACGCCTGAGGCAGAGGCGGTATCTGGCGCCGGTCCGAATTGGACTGCGGTGAGACCCGGTGTTGGAAGCCACGGCATCAACGTTCGTGACGATCGTCGTTTCTAGGATTGAAAGCGCTGATGGGTTTGGGCAGTTCCACGACCTGCTCGTGGAGTACGAAGCGAGCTTGCCAACGAGATTGAGGCATGGCGTCGTATCGGGGCAGCGTTGTTTGCGCAGCACCTATGCCCGGCCCAACGCCGCTTTCTTAGCCAGCGACGGTCGAGACGCCGTGGGTTGCGTTGCCGTAACGAAGCTCGATGCCGCGTCGGCGCTGATGGTGCGGCTGTTCGTCAAGCCCGAGCGGCGCGGATTAGGTATCGCTCGAAGCCTCGTTGCGGCGGTCATCCGGTTTCTTCAAACGACTCAATACGACCGGCTCGTGCTGGATACCGATAAGGACGAGTTGCGGGCCGCATACGATTTATATAAGTCGCTCGGGTTCGCGGAATGCGAACCTTACGGAACCGTCGACTACGAGTCGCCAACGTTCATGGAGCTTTCGCTTCGATGAATCAGGCGGGCCGGAATGGCCCTTTCGGCGTCGAACCACCGCCTCGTGAAGATGAAGAAATCCGACATCGATGGAAGCCCTGCTCAGCTCATCACCGAGAGAATCGCCGAGCTCGGCGACTGGCGCGGCGTCACGCTTGCCCACGTCCGCAAGCTCATCAAAGAGGCGAACCCGAACATAACGGAAGAATGGAAGTGGAGAGGAGTTCCAGTCTGGTCAGACGGCGGGATCGTCTGCACGGGCGAGTCCTACAGGACTCACGTAAAGCTCACTTTTCTGAAGGGCGCTTCGATCGACGACCCAAAGGGCGTCTTCAATTCCAGCCTAGAGGGAAACGCGCGGCGCGCAATCGATCTATTCGAAGGCGACAAGCTCAACGAATCTGCCTTCAAAGAAATAATCCGCGCCGCCGTCAAACTGAACTCCAAGAAGAAATAGCGACTACGTCGCAGCCGATTCCACGGCCGCGTGCAGTCGCGCTTCCCCGGCGACGGTTTCGGCTTTGAGTTCGTCATAGGCCGCGTACTCGGCTTTCGTCGGCCGTTCGTACGCCGATTCGAGTTCGTTGGCTAGGAAGCCGAGCTGTTCGCGCAGTTTCGTTTCGTACAGCACGTCGGCTTCGCTGGAGTGAACGTTCATGAGGATCAGGTCGGCGATCGCGCGATCGATGGCGGCGCGTTTCGCGCGCGGCAGCCGGTCGCGCGCGGCCATCGCCGCGATAACCGCCTTATCCAGCGTATCGATGGTCGCGTGAATCTGCATTTCAAGCGCTAAGCGCGCTTCCAAATCGGCCTTCGTCGGGTGCAGACGCGGGTCGAGCTGGACGGTCAGCGGGCGCTCGATCTTCGTATCGCCGTACTGAAGCACCGCGGAGTAGGTTCCTGGCAGAATCGTCGGTCCGTCGGCGGTGTCGGGAAAGTCGTCGGTTCCGAGGGTCCGAAATCCGGGAACGTCGGTCGCCGGCGGATAACGCAGATCCCACTGGAAGACGTTCGTTCCCGGCTCGATCGCGGTTGCGTCCCCCAGGTCCAGCGCGGTCTGGTGGACGGCGTCGAGTTCTTTGCGCACGTCGGGTGGGACTTCTTTCGCGTGCTTGTCTTTGAGATGCAACGAGAAGCTGCGGACGGTCGTCCCTGCCGCGTCGCGGAAGGTGAGCGAAACGGGCGTCTTGCCGGCGTAGGCCTTTGGAAGCGAGAAAAACACGCTCGCTCCGTACGCCGGGTTCTCGCCCGCATTAGCTACCGCAAAGCCCGCGGTTCCGTATGCGTGCGAGAGCCAAGCGGTTTCCGGCTCGAAGAGCTGCGCGCCGGCAACGCTGGGCTGCTCCTGCCGGGCGATCTGCTCGAGCAGCGCCAGGTTATCGAGAATCCAAAATGCGCGGCCGTGCGTCGCCGCGACGAGTTCGCCCTGACGCGCATCGATCGCGAGGTCGCGGACCTGCGCGCCGGGCAGGTTGAGTGCCAGGCGCTGCCACGCGCCACCGCCGTTGAAGCTTGCGTAGACGCTGCTGCGCGTTCCGACGAAGAGCAGACGCGGCTCGCGCGGATCCTGACGGATGGCGCACACGTACTGATCCGCCGGCAGACCGGCGGTCATCGTCGTCCAGTGCGCACCGTAATCGGTCGTTTCATATACGTACGGATGATAATCGTCCCATTGATACCGCGAAGCGGTCAGGAAGGCTTGGCCTGGCGACGTGTACGACGGCTCGATCGAACTAATTTGCGCCCACTGCGGAAGTTGCGGCGGCGTGACCGCATTCCAATGAGCGCCGTGATCGGTCGTGACGTGCACTAAACCGTCGGCCGAACCCGCCCAGATGACGTCGGCGTTGTGCGGCGATACGGCCAACGACGCGATATCGGGGAACGTTTCCGCGCCGGTTTGGTCGAGGTCGATCGGCCCGCCGCTCGGCCCTTCGGTGCTCAAATCGTTGCGCGTGAGGTCGGGACTCAGCACCGTCCACGTCTTTCCGTGGTCGGTACTCGAGAAGACGACTTGCGCGGCAACCAGCAGCTCTTTGGAATTCGCCGGTGAAAAAAAGATCGGATGCGTCCAGCCGAACCGGTATTTCATTTCGGCGGCCGAGGCGCCCGACATGTAACGCGCCCAGGGGGTCACGTTCTGCAGCTGGCCGACGGCACTTTCGAGCCGCGCGAGGGAGCTGAAGTAGCCGCTGCCGTAGGTCACGCTCGGGTCGCCGGGCTCGGGCGCGACGAACGTGCTCTCGCCCAACGCGACGACGTGCCATTCGCCCAGTCCGATGCTCCCATTCGTCGTCGCGCTCGGTCCTTCGAACGCGCCTTCGTCCTGGGCCGCGCCGAAGACGTGAAACGGAAATCGATCGTCGATGGCCACGTGATAGTACTGCCCGGTCGGCTGATTGTTTTCGCTGCTCCACGTCTCGCCGCCATTGACCGAAACGGTCGCACCCCCATCGTTGCCGTCGAGCAGAATCCTTGGATTGTGCGGATTGATCCAGATGATGTGATGATCGCCCGGATCGGTGATCGTTTTCCAAGTTTTTCCGCCGTCGACCGTTTTGAACACGCCGTCGACCTGCGGAACGTAGGCAACCAGCGAGTTCGTCGGATCGGCCGAAATCGCCATGTAATAAAAGGCGCGCTGACGAAGCTTCATTTCGGCGTTGACGCGCTTCCACGTCGCTCCGCCGTTGGTCGACCGGAACACGCCGCCTTCATGGGCTTGCACCATCGCGTACACGACGCGGGGGTTGCCGGCCGCCACCGAGATGCCCATCTTGCCCAGGATGCCGCGTGCGAAGCCCGGATTCTTCGAAATATTCTTCCAGTGCGCGCCGCCGTCGGTCGTCTTATACAGACCGCTTCCCGGGCCGCCGCTGGTGAGCTTCCAGGGCTCGCGCTGCGCCTGCCACATGGAAGCGTACAGCTCGTTAGGCGCGTGCGGGTTCATCGCCAGGTCGATGCCGCCGGTATCGGCGTTGACGAACAACACCTTGCGCCACGTCTTCCCGCCGTCGGTCGTCTTGAAGATGCCGCGCTCGGCGTTGGGTTTGAACACGTGACCCATCGAAGCCGCGTAGACGACGTTTGCATTACGGGGATCGACGGCCAGCGCCGACGTCATGCGGGTATCGCGTAGTCCCGCGTACGTCCACGTCGCGCCGGCGTCACCGCTTTTGTAAATTCCATCGCCGGTATCGAAGTCGGAGCGGATGTCGTTTTCGCCGGTACCCGCGTAAATGACGCGCGGATTCGACGGCGCCACCGCCAGCGCTCCGATCGGATCGGCATTACGCGGGATCTTTCCGTCGCTGATGTTCGTCCAGTTCTGGCCGTAGTCGGTGCTTCTCCAAATGCCGCCCTGCACGCCGCCCATGTAGAACAAGTCCGGTTGGCTCGGGACGCCGACAACCGCCACGACCCGCCCGCCGATGTACGGCCCGATACTGCGCCACGTGAGCTTGCTTGCGAGCTGCTGCGCCGGCGTCGGGCC
>DATCGB010000127.1:0-3761 GCA_036509155.1 Candidatus Tumulicola sp.
ATCGTGGTGGAAATTTCGCTCGCGCGCGATCGCCCGGTCGGCGAATGCCGGATGCGCGGGGGCGCTCTCGCTTCGGCCGCGTCGATCGGCAGCGGCCTGCTGGCGATCGAGGTCAAACAGCACAGCCGCGAGTGTTTTGAAATCGCCGGCCCGGAGATTTTTCCCGCATACGGGCGAGCGCCGTCCACGCGATCCGTCGGGAAGCAAGTCGCCGACAGCGTCGTCGCGACAAAGCAATTTCTCAAGCGGTATTCGAACGAGCCGGTCTTCGTTCACGGCTTGGGGTGGCTCACGGATATGCCGGAACGCGAACTCGCCGCCATGCCCGACTCCATCGTCGGTCGCGAAGCGACCTGGTCGTCGATGCTGCAAGCGGCGGCAACGCGTCAGCCGATGCTTTTCGACGGCCCGCCCGCGGCCTATCGCGAAGCGATTGCGAGCTTCGGGAACGTGCTCGCCAAGAAACGCCGTGCCGTGCCGCACGACCGCGCCGCAGTCGACCGTTTGACCAACGCAACCATCGCGAACGGCAAGTTCGCCGACGTGCGGGAGGCGCTGGGGTCGCGGCAGGTGCGCCTCGTCGGCCGGGCCGGCAGCGGAAAGTCGACCACGCTCGCACTAATCGCCGACTACGTCGCGCGCGTTCGTCAGGAACGCCTGCTGGTGCTCACGTACCATCACGCGCTCGCTCACGAAATCGACCGGCTCGTTCGCTCGATCGTCGACGACGATTCCTTGGTCGACCGGCACGTGCGGGTCGCCACCCTGATCGACTTCCTCGGCGACGCCTGCACCGAACTCGGCGGCGACGTCCCGCGAATCGACGGTCGAATCGACTATGCGGCGGTCGACGATGCGTTTCGCCGTTTTCTCGCCGGCGAGCCGATCGAGCGCCTCCGCGAAGATGCAGCGGTTCTCAAAGAGGTCGAGCCCGACCGCTTCGATTTCGACTACGTTTGCGTCGACGAGGCGCAGGACTGTCTCGACACCGAACGCGACCTGCTGCGCGTGCTTTATCCCGCCGAGCGATTCGTGCTGGCGGACGGATTGGAACAGCTGGTTCGCCGCCAGGTTCCCTGCGATTGGACGACCGGCATCAAACCGGCGGCGCGCCTGAACGTCGAACTCGGGCAGAGCCTGCGCATGTCGCGCAACGTGGCCGAGTTCGTCACCGCGATGGCCGACGCGATGGGCCTGCGGGGATGGCGCCTGACGGCGCATCCCGAGCTGTCGGGCGGCCGGATCATCGTCGTGCCGCACCGCTACGACCGGCCGCTGTTTGAAGAACTCATGACCTCGCTCGACGCTGCGAACGTGGCGCGCAAGGATTTGCTGGTCTGCGTTCCACCCAGCGAAATCCTCAAAGATGGCCTCAGGCGCGACGCGCACCTGGCCGAGGCGTTGCGGTCGTGGGGATACGCCGTGTGGAACGGCTGCGACGACGAGATCCGCCGCAGCGAGATCGCCGCCGATCGGGACGTTCGCGTCATTCAGTATTCGTCGATGCGCGGTTTGGAGGGCTGGTACACGGTGCTCGTCGCGCTCGACGACTCCTATACGCACCGGGTCGCGCACCCGAACATTCGCGCCGGCGACAGCTGCACGCCCGAGGACGTCGCAAAACGCTGGCTGCTGATGGCGCTCACCCGGGCCGCCCAAACGCTGGTGATAACGCTCGAAGATCCAGCCTCAATCGTCGGCCAATGGCTGCGTCAGGCAACCAAGGCACTGCCGCCCGGCGTAGTCGAATGGCGCGAATCCCAGTAGGAAAGGAGCGTCGTTTGCCGCTCGACCAAGCCGAAAAAGGTACGCGCTTTCAAGCTCTGCACGCGCGTGAGGGCGCCTTCGTCATTCCCAATCCGTGGGACGCCGGGACCGCCCGTATTCTCGCCGCGCTGGGGTTCGAAGCGCTGACGACGACCAGCGCGGGGCTGGCGTTCGCGCTCGGCCGGCGCGACGGTGAGGGCGCGATCTCGCGCGACGAAACGCTGGCGAACGCCAAGGCGATCGCCGATGCGACCGATTTGCCGGTCGCCGCCGATCTTGAGAACGGCTTCGGTGACGCACCCGAAGCGGTCGCAGAAACGATTCGTCTGGCGGGTGAAGCCGGGCTGGTCGGCGGATCGATCGAAGACGCGACCGGCGACCGCGCGCGACCGATTTACGACTTCTCACAAGCAGTCGAACGCATTGCGGCCGCAGCCGAGGCCGCGCACGCGCTGCCGTGCCCATTCGTGCTGGTCGGCCGGGCCGAAAACTTTCTTCACGGGCGCCCGGATCTTGACGATACGATTCGCCGGCTACAGGCATTTGAAGCGGCCGGCGCCGACGCGCTCTACGCGCCCGGACTCGTCGAACCCGAAGATATTCGCACCGCGTGCGCGTCGGTCGGCAAACCGGTCAACGTCGTGATGGGCCTGCGCGGCGGCGCGCTATCGGTGGGCCAGCTTGCGGCGCTCGGTGCAAAACGGATCAGCCTGGGGTCGACGATGGTGCGCGCGGCGCTGGGCGCGTTCGTTCGGGGTGCACGTGAGATCCGCGAACGCGGAACTTTCTCATTCGCCGACGACGCCATTTCGTACGCGCAAACCAACGACTTCATGGCTGGCGGCGCTTCAGTGTGATCTTAGCTGTTCGACGACCGCTTTGAGCCGACGAACGATTGGGGCGCGGCGGGGGTCGCGCGGTCCGGCGCTGTAAACGCCGAGCAGCTCTTCGTAGTTCCACAGCGTTTCGCTGCGCCCGACGCTGAAGCGGTTCCAGACGGTTGGGCCGTGCGTGACTAGATCTTCGAGCGTCGCCCGGGCGTTGTGCAGTTTATCCGCGGCGCTCACCAGGTAGGCCGAAGCGTCGCGGCTTTCGCGCAGATGGCGCTGGTAGCGCTCCTTGCGCATTTTCCACGGCTTCTTCTTTTCGGGATCTTCTTCCAGCGAGTCGCTGCAGGCTTCGACGACATCGGCCACACGCTCGCCAAACTGCGCGCGAATATCCGCAAGTCTGGGCAGGCCGCCTTGATCTTCGGCCGCGTCGTGCAGCAGCGCGGCGATGGCTTCGTCCTCGTCGCCGCCGTTCTCGAGAACGATGGCCGCCACCGCCAGCAGGTGGCTCACGTAGGGAATCTCGGGGCCCTTGCGTTTTTGCGTACGATGAACCCGCGCGGCGTATGCTAGCGCCTTGTCGAATCGCGGGGAAAGTGGCGGCGTCATACGTACGGCGAACCGCATTTCGGGATGCGGCTCCCCGCCGGCGGCTTGTACGGGTTTCTTGGCGCATACATCAGGGGATCGGGCTGTGTGCCGTCGACGACCACGTCGTACGTCGGCTCGCGCCCGCACCAGGTCGTGAAATCGAAGGTATCTCCCTGCTTTTCGAGTTTCGTCACCCGTAGGGAGGCGGAGATGAACGGGAGATTCGGGACGATTTGCTCGGCCGGACCCCCGCGAATCAAGAATGCGGATCCGCCGATGCCTTGCAACAGCAGCGTCCCGATCCCATGCTTGTCGATAACGATGCCGCTCGCTTCGTCGACGCCGACGCCGAGCACCGTTTGGATGCGACGGCGCACGCGTCCGTCGGAGATTTGGCGTGCCATGAAGACGGCGGTTCGGCCGAAGCGATTGCGGGTAACGAAATGCTGGTCGGTGATCACGTCGCGAAGCGGCGAAAACCTCAAAAATTCGTACGTGAAGCTGATCGACTTCTCGTACGGATAGTGAACGGCGTTGTCGGTCGTCGTTTCGCGATTTCCTTCAGCGACCGCG
>DATCGB010000128.1:0-10958 GCA_036509155.1 Candidatus Tumulicola sp.
TGCCAAGGCGGCTGCCAAGACGGCCGACGCCGCCGTTCGGGCCGGGTCAAACCGCCGGTGCGATACCTGAATCAAGGACGGAGAAGTACGCATGGGCCGCCAATTCGGGACTAAAGTCCTAATCCCCCGTCGGTAGCGTTCCCTTTTGGGCCGGGCCGGGAGTCCTTAGGGCCGCTCGCGGCGACCCATTGAACCTACAAGGCGGCGCGCAAACCGGCTATGCTCGTGGGAGTGGCAGTTCTGCTCTCGCGTATGCTCGCTTACCCTAGGACCGACCGTCGCGGCACGATCGTTATCGTTGCCGGGATCCTGGTCGCGGTTTTGGGCGCGCTGGCCCTTGCCGGCGGCACGCCGATGCGCATGATCGCCGTTACGGGGCTGATTCTCACGCCCATCATCGCGTATCTCGCGTTGGAGCATCCGATCGTCTTTCCGTACGGACTGTACGTGCTGCTGATGCCGTACGACGTGCTGCTCGTCGTGCATTCCAACAGCTCCCTCACCAAGGTGATCGGCGAGGCCGCGGGCTTGGTGTGCCTGTTTTATTGTTTGCGAGTCCGGTTTATCGCACCGGTTAGGCAACCGCTCGTCGCGCTCGCGCTCCTGCTCCTGTGGATGAGTTTGAGCACGCTCTGGTCGGTGAACCCCGAGGAGACGCTGCAGTGGTTGAAGAGCTACTTCGGCCTAGCGCTGCTTTATTGCGCGATTTCGCTGACGCCGGCTCCGCTGCGCGACTTCCGCTTTGTGATGGGCCTGGTCGGCGTGTCGTTCTCAATCGCGGCGATTTTCGGCATCCACACGTTCTACCACGACCCGACGTTTCGATCGCTCGCCAATATCGACCAGCAGCGCCTTTCGTTAAAACTCGGCGATACGGAAATCGACCAAAATCATTTTGCGAACGCGTTCCTCTTTCCGATCGCGATTCTCGTCGCATCGCTGCTGCGCGCCCGCTGGCTGGCGCTCAAAGCGCTGTGCGCCATCGGCATCGGGCTCATGGTGACGGCCATCCTTATGAGCGGATCGCGCGAAGCGTTCCTCGCGCTGTGCATCATGTTCGTCTATTTCTTATGGCGAGGACGCGAGCGCATACAGCTGCTGGCCGTCGCCGGGGTCTGTGCGCTGGCCGCGGCCCCGTTCGCTACGGTAATTCTCGGGCGTTTCGGCACCTTCTTCCAAGCAAAGGAGGAGGCGCGTCAGTGGATTTGGGCCGTCGGGAAGGCCGCAATCAAGCACTACTGGCTGACCGGTTCCGGCCTGGGGACGTTTACCGACGTCTACGACCGCTTTTATCTGGCGGTGGCTCAGGCTCACCCCGACGGCTGGTCCCGGCCGCCGCACGACCTCATCCTGCATTATTCGGTCGAGTTGGGTTTCGTCGGCATGGGGCTGATCGTCTGGTTTCTGGTGGCGAACTTTACGACGCTGCGCGGAATCGGGCGCGATCATCCGTTCTACGACTATCGGGTGATGGCCGAAGCCGGACTGATCGGAATCGTGACGGTTTCGATGTTCATCGATTTGTTCACGTATAAGTACGCGTGGCTGGTCTTTGCCAGCGTAGCGCAAGTCGCGTACTTGGCTACGACGATGCAACGCGCGCAAGCCGCGCCGACAGACTCCCTTAAAAGGGGTCCGGGCCCATGACGTGGCTCGGAGCGTTTGCGCTGCTCGCGGTCGTTGCATTCGACTGTCCGTTCTTCGTCGCGAACGACTACTACACGCGGCAGATCGCCCAGGCTCCAATCGATCCGCGCAGCGATCGCTACATCGACTCGATGGTTCGGGCCGGCAATACCGCCGGCTTCTGGGTCGCCGCGAAGCCGGTCGAATACATCAACGTCGCCGACGCCAGCACGCCGCGCCGTCAGATCCGCCAAAAGGTGCGATACCATCGGTTCGACACGACGTATCCGTGGAGCGCGGATTTTCGAATCGAGCCGTTGTCGGACGGACACGCCATCGTCGTGCAGTCCGGAAGCTGCGATCTCTACGAAACGTACGATACGGCGTTCGCGGGCGGCGTTCTCTCGGCGTACAGCGGCGCGCACTGGAATCTGCGCCGGGCCTTTACGCCGCTCGCGCCCAACAACCCGTCGGCGATGGCCTCCGGCCTGTCGATGTATGCCGGCATGATTCGTTGGGAAGAAGTCGCGCGCGGTTCGGTCGATCACGCGCTGAACTGGGCCGCTCCGGCCGGCACGGTCGCGCAGTTCTCGTTCGTTCGGCCCGCCAGCGACACCGACCAGCTGGCGTTCAAAGGCACCGGTTTGCAGCTGCCCTACGGGGCGCACCTGCGGTTGCGCGCTTCGTTCGATATCTCGAAGTTCGGACCGCAAAGCAAGGCTATCGCGCGAGCGATGAAAACCTACGGTATCTACCTAGCCGATACGGATCGTTCGGATAACGCGCTCTACAACGCGCTGGCATTGGACGGCTCGAATCCCTGGAACGCGCGCGACCTGGCAAGCCTATCCTCGATTCGCATTTCGGATTTCGACGTCCTGAAGCTAGACCGCATCCAAAGCGTGCGCTGACGCTGGGGAACTCGCTAGGACGCCAATGCCGAGATGCGGCCGGAAAGCTCGGTCATGATGCCCGCGCGGCCGGCGCGCTGAGAAATTCGGGCTCGCCCATCGTCGCCCAGCGCGCGCAGCGCGCTGCGGTCGAGCGCATGTAGCCGGCGCAGCGCGTCGGCAAGCGCGGGCGCGTCGCCGGGCGGCGTGCAGGCCGCGCCCAGCGAGGCACCTTCGATGCGGGCTTCGCCGTCGGCCGCGACGATCACCGGGCAGCCGACCGAAAGGGCGTCGTAGAGTTTGGTCGGGACGCTTTCCTCTATGCCTTTGCGCAGCGGCACGATCGCTACGTCGGCATCGGCCAGTCGCTGCATCGCCGCCGGGCGCGCGAGGCTGCCGGAAATGTTCACGTTCCCGACGCGCTCGTTGCGTAGCCGATCCTCGAGATGCGTGCGTTGCGCGCCGTCGCCGACGATGTCAATGGCGATGCCGTCGCCCGCGACTAGGACGGCCGCATCGACTAATACGTCGAGATCCGTCGCCAAGCCGAGGTTTCCCGCATAGATCGCGGTGAAGCCGCGGGCGCCGCCGGGCGAGCGGACGCAGGCCGGAATTTCTTCGGCCGCGTTGCGCGCCAGGATCAGACGCGCCGGGTCGACGCCGCGCGTCGCAATTTGCGCGATCGCGGTCGGGGTAACCGCCACGATTAAGTCGGCTCGACGATAGAGCCGGCGCACCAGCCACTCGCTGGCGCGCGCCAAGATTCCGTCGCGGCGCCACTCACCCATGGCGATGGCGATGTCGGGAAACACGTCGCGAACGTCGACCACCAGCCGGGAACGGTGGCGCCACGCCGCCAGCAACGCGGGCACGGCCAGGGTTATCGGCGGCATGCTCGCGACGACCAAGTCGTAGCGCCGCCGCGTGCACGTCAGATAAATCGTTGCGGCCAGCGCCGAGGTACCCCAGTGCACCAGCCGTGCCGCCGGGATTCCATGCGCGAGCAGCGAGAACAGTTGGACCACGCGAACGCGGCCTTGCTGCTGGGTACGCCGGAGCTTGCCGCGGTCGCTCGGGGCGAACCGGCCCTGCGGAAACGACGGAAACGGCGTAACGACGGTGACGTCGTGACCGTCGGCCGCGAGTGCGTCGACCAGCGACTTCACGCGCGTCGCCGCGGCGCACGGCTCCGGCGGGAAAAAATGAGCTACGACGGCGACCTTCACGTGCGCGCGCCGCCGGCGATGGTGTCGTAGCCCAAAACGCGTTCGGGAATGCTTCGCAGCGCGGAACCGACCATCCGGGCCCGGCAGTAGCGCCGGTCGACGTAGCTTTCCCAACGATCGGCGGCACTTTCGAACGCCTTCTCGTCGAACATTTGTGCGGTCACGCGCATCTGGGCGATGTGGAATTCATGATACTTCAACGTCGCGACGTGCGGCATGCCGGTGGCGCTGCGCAACAGGCTGTATCGGGTCCACCAGCCGGTGTCGAATTTCGGAATCCACGATCGCAGCGTCGCGACGGTGCGAGCGGCCAGTTCGTTGATCCAGGGCTCGCCGTTCGCCGCGTGCAGTTCCCACAGGCCCCACAACGCGAAAATGCATCCGTTGAGAACGTGAGCCGGGCTGTCGGTCGCGATCTCCTCGAGAAAGACCTCGTCGCCGTTTCGCCACACGACGCCTCCGCGGCCGGCGTCGTGCCGGAATGGCTGCGCGGCGCGTTCGGCTGCGGCCGCGAAGCCGCCGGCGGCGTTTATCGCGTGCGCCCGCAACAGGACCGAAATCGCTTCGCCTTGGGCCATCGCCGATAGCCAGCCCGCCGGCGCGCCGTACTTCGTCCAGGCAAAGTCGAAGCGATAGGCGCCCGCCGGGAACGTTGGTTCCTGGCGATCGCGCAGCCATGCGGCCTGCGCGAGAAAGTCCGCGCGCGCGGCGGGGTCGTCGGTCGAAGACCATAGGTCGTGACGATGCAGCGCAAACTGGGCGATGCGAATTGGATGATAGTGTCGCGCCGGCCCGCTGAGCAGAACGCCGCGTTCGTCGAACGGGGCGTTCGTCCAGTCTTCGCCGTACACGCCGGTTCCCGGGTCCCAGCGCACGTAGTACGGTCCTTTGCCGGCCTGCGACGCCCCGGCCCAGACGTGCGCGCGCCGATGCGACCAACTCAACGGAAACCCCAAGGCCAGTCGCCGGAACGTCGTCACGCCGGCAGCGGGACCGCCGCGGTTTGCGGGGGCCTTCCTAGAACGTAACAGTCGAATCCGGCCGTCCGCCACGCCGCCGTGTCGAAGAAGTGCCGGGTATCGATGAGCTGGCGCGTGCGAACGAGCGCCGCCATCGCGTGCGGATCGATCGAACGGAAAACGGCGTGCGGCGCGACCAGGACGATCGCGTCGGCACCCTCGACGGCCTCTTCGAGCGAAGCGCACAGGGGCCGCGCGAACTTCGTTACCAGCGGGTCGTAGATCGCCGTCGCGTAACCGCGTTCGCGCAATAGCGAATCGATTCGCAAGGCCGGGCTTTCGCGCGCGTCGTCCACGTCGGCCTTGTACGCGGCACCCAAGATCGCGATCTTTCGATCGGATGACGGCGCGAAAAGTTCCGCGACGCGGCGCACGATGCGATACGGCATACGTTCGTTGATGCGGCGCGCGGTCTGGATCAGCTCGGTCGCGAACGGATTGGCGTCGGAGAGGAAATGCGGGTCGACGGGAATGCAGTGGCCGCCGACTCCGGGACCCGGTTTGAGAATGTCGACCCGCGGATGCTTGTTGGCCAGGGCGATCGTTTCCCACACGTCGAGCCCAAGTTCCTCGGCGAAGATCGCCAGCTCGTTTGCGAACGCGATGTTCACGTCGCGGAACGTATTCTCGACGACCTTGACGAATTCGGCGACCGACGTCGTGGTCGTCGCGATCTCGCCGCGGCAAAACGTCGCGTAGAGGTCGCGGACGACGGCCGCATCGGCGGGAGTACGGCCCCCCACGACGCGTGCGTTGGCGCGTAACTCGGCCACGATCGCACCTGGAATAACGCGCTCCGGGCAGTGCGCGATGTGAAAGTCCGCGGGCGACTTGCCGGCGCGGGCTAAAGCGTTTTCGAAAATCCGTTCGGTCGTTCCGGGGGGAACCGTCGACTCGAGAACCAGAATCGATCCGGGCGGCGCGACGGCCGCGACGGCGGCGGCGGCGTCCTCGACGTAGGTCAAGTCCGGTTTTCCGTCGTGCGTTGGCGTCGGCACGCAGAGCACGTAGGCTTGCGCGATCGGGATGCGATCGACGATGTGAAGCCGCTGCGCGTCGAACGCGTGGAGCACCGCTTCGCGCACCGGATCTTCGGTCGTTGGAATATCGCGTTGCAAGAGACGGCGGCGCAGGTGCGGATCGACGTCGAACCCGTATACGCGATGGCCGCCCTCCGCGAAGAGCGAAGCGGTTGGCAGGCCGATGTAGCCCAGGCCGACGACGGCGATGTTCACTTAGAGACTCCTTTTGCCGCAGAGCACCGCGAACTCGCGCATTTGCACGCGCACGTCGTGTCGCTCGGCGATCGTTTGATACGCGCGTTCGGCGCGCGCTTCCGCTTTATCGGGATTGAGATGTACGTCCAAGAGCGCGCGCGCCAGCGCGCGAGCGTCGCCCGGTTTTACGAGCCGGCCGGAGCGATCGTCGATCAGCTCGCAAATGCTGCCGGAGTCGCTGGCGACGACCGGCACCCCGAAGGCCATCGCCTCGATGAGCGCCGAGGGAACGCCTTCCATCGCGTTCTCTCCGTCGGCCCGGCTGGCGAGGACGACGGCGGCGTAACGGCCGGTTCGATAGCGCTCGTGCAGCTCGTCTTGCGCGACGAACCCGGCAAACTCGACGAGTCCGTTTAACCCAAGCGCCATCGCCTGCGACTGCAGCTCCGCGCGCAGCGGTCCGACGCCCGCGAACGTGCAGTGCACGGGCACGCCCCACGCGCGCAGCTGCGCGACGGCCGCGAGAAGATCGGCGTGCCCTTTGACCTTCACCAGCGCGGCCGGACAGACGATCCGAAACCCGGGTACGTCGGCGCGCGGGCGTTCGGGGGCCGGCGGCACGGCGGTGCCGAGTCCGAGATGAACGATTCGATCCGCCAGTGCGGGCATGCGTTCGCCGAGATCGATCTTTCCGCGATTCGATATCGTCCGCACGAAGCTCGCACTGGATTGCTTGACGTCGAACGCGTTGCGCTCGTAGATATCCCAGCGATGGGCGGTCGAGCTCCACGGGATGCCGCTCGCGCGCGAGGCGATGAACGCCACGGTTGCAGGCGCGGAAATCCAGTATGAGTGAATGTGATCGACGCCGCGTTCCATCGCCCACTGCGCGAGCGCGAGACCTTTGACGACGAGCGCGGCGTTCTTGAGGCGCCCGGGATCCTTCGAGCCGAGGACGGCGGCGATCGCGCCAAAGACTTCGCGCGGTTTGGCAACCGCCGCCGCGCGCGCCCGCCGCAGCAAGTCGGCGCCGACTAGCGGCCAGGCGAGAACCTCGACGCCGTCGGGGACGGCGTGCTTGCGCGGACCGGCCGGCGGCCGGATCGGAACGATCGCGATTTCGCCGACGTGCCGGACGAGTTCGCGCAGCTCCGCCGTAAGGTACGCTTCCTGGCTTCCGAACGGAAAGCGTGAGGTCACCACCAGCAGTCTTTTGGCCGCCATACCGCTCACGCCGCATCTCGCAGTTCTAGGTAGAGACGGCGGTGTGCGTCGACCATCCGTTCGATTCCGTAGCGCTCGCACGCGTGCTCGCGGGCGCGCCGTGCGAGTTCGCCCCGCGTCGTTGGGTCGGTGATGGCGCGTTCGATTTCGGCGGCGATCCGATGGGCGTCGTAGTCGGGAGCAATATATCCGAGACGCCCGTCGGCCAGCATGTTGCGGGCGCCGATCCAGGGCGTGCTCACGATTGGAACGCCGGCGATCATCGCCTCGATCAACGCCAGCGGCATGCCTTCGAACCACGAGGTCATCAGCACCAGGTCGGCGCCGGGAAGCAGTTCCGGCAAGTCGTTGCGATATCCGAGAAAGCGCACGCGATCTTCGATTTGGCAGGCTCGCGCCTCGCGACGCAGCAACGGCTCGTCTTCGCCCGAGCCCGCAAAATAGACCGTTACGCCGGCGCGCACATGATTTCGCATTGCGGCAACGGCGCGCAGCGCCAGCAGCTGGTTCTTCTGGAATTCCATGCGCCCGACGATCATGATCGCAAAGCTGCCCGGGCCGGCGGCCAACCGGCGCCGGGCTTCCTCCCGGCCGGCGCCGCGCGCGTCCGGGATCGCCAGGCCGTTGGGGATGACGCTGACTTTTTCGATCGGCAAATCCTCGAATTCGCTGAGCGAAACGGCTTGCTCTTGGAAGAACGTAACGACTTTGGCGGTCGCGCGGTGGAGCACGCGATCGGCCACGCGCTCGAACCGCGTTCGGCGAAAATCGCACGGGTTGTGCTCGGTATGCACGATCGACGGCACGCGAGCGGCGGCGGCCGCAAGGCGGCCCCAATATTTGCCGACGTGGGTGTGCGTGTGCACGACGTCCGGCCCGAAGGCGCGGATTTCACGTACGAGGCGCCCGATGAAAAACCGGTCTCGCACGCCGTTGCGGCCGGCGTGGACGACGGGGAACGGAAGGTCGCCCGGCGCGTCGGCCGGCGGCGGATAAATCGTCAGCAGCGCGGCGTCGACGTCGCTCGAAGGCAAACGCTTGAGCAGTTCGACGATCTGGCGTTCCGCTCCATATCCCTGAATCGACGGGAGAACGTGCAGCACGCGCACTTTGCGGTTCATCGCGCGGCCCGCAATCGACGCTTCGTCATGCCGCGTCACCGCACGGACGGTGAGGCAGCGGCGAGGTGGCGGCAAAAACGCTGCGCACCACGCCCGAAAGGATCCGGTCGCGGTCGTAATGCGCCATCACGTAGTCTCGGCCCGCGCGGCCGCGGGCCTTGCACGCCGCGCGGTCCGATGCCGCAGCCCGAATCGCGGCCGCAAGTTCGGTTGGATCCTCGGGCGCCGCGCACCAACCCGCGCCGCATCGTTCTACGAATCGCTGGGCTTCGCCGGTGCCCGAGAGCAGTACCGGACACGCCACGCCGAGCGCGTCGAACATTTTTCCCGGCAGGCAGCCGACGAGTTGTCGTTTGAGCGGCACGACGGCGGCGTCGGCGTCACGAAGCGCGGCCAGCGCGACCGGCTGCGGGACGATGCCCGCGAACTCCACGTTGGCGAGGCCTTCGGCCGCAACGCGCGCCCGCAGGCGAGGCGCTTCGGTGCCGCCGCCAACCAGCACGAACCGGATACTGCGTTCGTCGCGCAGTTGCGCCGCCGCATCCAGAATCACGTCGATCCCGGAAATCAAATCCATGCCCCCGGCGTACGCGACCACGAACTCCTCGCCGGAGCGTTGGAAGGGCGCCGTGACGGCGGGCTGCGTGCGATCGACGCCGTTGGTCACGACCAGCACGTCTTTGTCGCGTCCGCAGCGGGCGACGACCGCGTCCCGGACGCTCTCGGTCGCACAGAAAATCGTTTCGGCTCGCTTGTACGTCGCGTTCGCGATCGCGACGACCGCCTTGGCGATCCAGCTTTCACCCTGGAGGGCGCCGAGGCCGGCGTCGGCTTCCGGATACGCGTCGCGCGCGTCGATGAACAGCGGCGCGCGGCTGACGTAAGAGGCGATAAGCGCCGGGAGGGCCAGCGTTATCGGCGGGATCGAAACGTAAATGGCGTCACCCGAGCGAATGCGCAAGAGCGCGAGCACGACGGCTCCGAGCGCCACCGACGTCCAGTTCAGAATGCGAAATACTCCCCGCCGGTTGGTCGACGCAAACGTCCACACGCGGGCGACGTGAATGCCGCCGTCCCGATCGAGCGAGAAAAGCTTGCCGCGATAAGCCCGCGGGATTTTCCCGTCGGGAAAGTTTGGGAAGCCGGTGACGATGTCGACGGCAAATCCGCTGCTGGCAAATTTTCGAGCCGCCGCCGTCGTTCGCTTTGCCGCGGCGCACGGTTCCGGATCGTAATACTGCGTAAAGATGGTGATCTTCATTACGCTCCCATGAGTTGATAGAGTTCGAGTGTCGTCGCGCGCACGTCGAATGCGTCGCAAATACGTTGGCGCGCTCGCGCGCCGATGTCCGCGCGCCGGCCGGGATCGAGCGCGAACTCGGCGATGGCGAGAGCCAGCGCGCCGGAATCCCGCTGCGGAACGACGCGCGAGCAGCGCGGATCGTCGATGAGCTCGTGAACCTCGCCGGTGCGCGTCGCGACGCACGGAACTCCGACGGCCATCGCCTCCATCAGGGCGACCGGGATTTCCTCGCCCGGCCTTCCGTCGACGTCCACGCTCGGAAGCACGACGAGGTCGTAAAAACTGCGCTCGAGTCGCGAAAGCAGAATGTCGTGAGGCATGTGTCCGCAGAACGCCACGCTCGCCGACAATCCGAGCGCGTCGACGGCGTCGTGCAGGCTGTCGGCCAGCGGCCCGTCGCCGGCAAAATCGCATTGGAACGCGATTCCGTGCCGGCGCAGCAGTGCCAGGGCCGCCACCAGATATTCGTGACCTTTTTTGGGTACGAGCTGGGCCGGGCAAAGCAGGCGCACGCCGCGGGTCGTCCGTTTGAAATACGAGTCCGCCGGGACCGGAACGCCGAGTCGCAAAACCTTGCAGCGACCGCTCACGTCGGACCCGCCGCGCTCGACCAGCAGCCGGCGCGTGCTTTCGGAAATCGCGCGGACGAACGTGGCGCTCGCGAGTTTGTTGCGTAAGAGATTGTCGGTGCACGCGTCGAAGCGGTGAGCCGAGCAGCTCCACGGGACCCCGGTCAGCTCGGAGACGACGTACGCCACCGTCGCCGGGGTCGAGAGCCACAGCGCGTGAACGTGTTCGATTTTTCGCCGCCGCACTTCCCACGCGACCGCCAGCGCCTTCGGGAGCACGGCCAGGTTTTTCACCTTGGCGCGAAGGTCGTGGTGCGCGCAGACCAGATTCCGCAGGACGCGCACGACGGCCAGCGGCCGGCGTACGAAGGTAGCCGCCGCTAGCAGCAGCGTTCTAGCTGCAAATAACGGCAGGCGCAGGGAGACGGCGCCCAAGGCTGCGTCGCCGGCGAAGTGTGACTTCGGACGGGTTGGGATGACGAGCACCTGGTGAGCGAGCGACGCGAGCTCGCGCACCTCGGGAGCAAAGAACGCTTCGCCGGTCCCATAGGGGAATTCCACGGTGAGATAGGCGATCTTCACGTTGCTGCACCCTGCCGGGCGACGCTCTCGTAGAGCCGGACGTGCGAGGCGGCGGCGCGCGATACGGTGTAGTCGCGGCGCGCTCGGCCGTGCGCCAAGGCGACGCAGCGTGCGCGCGCCGCGACGTCGCTCGACGCTCGTTGGATCGCGGCGGCGACCTGATTGGGTTCCCAGCCGGGCG
>DATCGB010000129.1:0-3995 GCA_036509155.1 Candidatus Tumulicola sp.
GGGCCGCGAAGCCGGCCACCTTCACCCAGTTGATGGCGTTGGTTGCGAAGAAGCCGCTCGACTTCAAACCCGGAACGAAGTTTGAATATTCGAACACCAACTACATCATTCTCGGTAGGGTAATTGAAGTCGTTTCGAAGCAGCCGTACGAGGCGTACGTCCGCGAGCACCTATTCGCTCCGGCCGGCATGTCGCAGACGGCTACGATGGCCGACGAATCACGACTGCCGGATATGGCGCGCGGCTACACGCAGAAAAATGGAAAGACGATTCCGGCCAGTCCCCTGGACGACTCGTTTGCGTGGTCGGCCGGGAACATCGTCTCAACCGTCGAGGATCTCGAGCGCTGGAACGTCGCGCTGTCGTCGGGCAAGATCATCCCGGCCGCAGACTACGCGCTTATGACGACGCCGGTGCGGCTGCCGAACGGTGCGTCGACCGACTACGGATTCGGGATGGTCGCCGATTCGTTTGAAGGCCAGCCGCGCGTGTGGCACAACGGCGGCACCTTCGGCTTCGCAGCTACCAACCAGTTCTTTCCGAATCTGTCGCTGCGCGTGATCGCCTTCACCAACGACGGCAACGGCCCGGACGCCGCCATCGCGGCGAAGATCTTCAACGACCTCAACCCGACGATCGCGGCGAGCGATCTGGCGGCCGCGCCGGGCGAGGATCCGGCCGTTACGGCCCGCATTAAAGCGTTCATCCTTCCGGCTTTGAAGGGCCATCTCGACCGCTCGCTGATCACCGACACGGCCAACAAGGCCCTCCCCGATGCCGCGATCAAATCGGTCGCCGACCAGTTGGCGCCGCTCGGCGACCCAACGGGTTTCATCTACAAAAGCGTGACGCAGCGGCCCGCGGGACCGGTCTACGTCTACCTCGTGGTGTACGGGTCGCAGACCCTCAAACTCACGATTCAGATCGAAAAGGCGAGCGACAAGTTCTCGCTGTTTTTCATCTCACCACAGTGATAGCGCGTTAGAGGCCGATTTGGGTAATCGTCCAGACGAAGCGTTGGGTGGCGGGGGCGTCCCACCAGTTGGCAACCGTCGCTTCGAGTTCGGGGAAGGCGCGCAGGTGCTGAACGTGCGTCTCGATCGAGCTGCGGTCGGGCTTGGGGCGTTCGATTTCGGCGTGCAGCAGGTCGATGGTTGCGTGCGCGGCGTGATCCGCGGGGAGCGCCCCATGAAGCTGGTCGCTCGGAAGCGCGGGTCGTTCGCGCAGGAGCGGCAGAAGCGTTTCGACCTGCGCGACCGCCTCTTCGTTGGCAACCATTCCGGTCGCGTCGGCGTCGATCGCGCCGTCCCGCAGCCGGCCGATTCGCTGCTCTAAATCCGCTTTGTCGTCATCGTGCTCGCTCATGACAGGCACCTACCACTCGCGCCCGGGCCGCCCCTTTGCTAGCGCGATTTTGGCCGGTGTAAGAAGGTGGCGGGCGCCATCTAGCTCAAGGATTGAGTCATTGCGGCGGGTTCTATGGGAGATCGAGGCTTATGTCGAGCCTTTTGCGTCTGACTGTGGCTACTCGGGCAATTGTCGTGGCGGCGCTGTTCGGAGCCGGCCTCACTTTTTTCCCCGTGCCGGCGCTATCGGGCGCGGCTTCGCCGCATGCCGCGGGGCCTTCCGTGTGCGGGTCGCAACGACCATCGCCGGGGATCGAGGAGCCGCCCAACGTCGACGTTTCGGCACTACCGCTCGACGCGACCGGGGAACACGAACTGATCCTCGCCGTGCACCGATCCGGCGCGCATTTCTGCTATCGCTATCGTTGGAACGACGCCGTATGGACGACGGCACCGACGCTGTGGCTTCGCCGCGGCGAACGTTTTGCCGTCCGCATCGTTAACGACATCGTTTCGCAAAGCAAAGGCGAAAGCGTGCTCTCGAGCGCGATTCCGGAATGCATGCCGATGTCGATGCCGGACGTCCGGGTTCGTCAGTACGTTGGGTATCTCAACCACACGATTCACGATCGCTATCTCTCCACGAAGCCGATCGATACGAATTTCCATCTCCACGGTTTCATCGGATCCGCCGCGGAAGAAGACGTTTTCCTATCGACGCTCAGCACGCCGATGCATGCATGCGAATATCACGTAACGATTCCAAGTTCGCAGCCGCCGGGCACGTACTTCTATCACCCGCACGCGCACGGTGCGTCCGATGCGCAGGTCGCGCGGGGTCTATCGGGCGCGTGGATCGTCGAGCCCGACAAGCCGGAGCTTGCGCGCTCGGCGCAACACGTCGTCATACTCAAATACCGCCTCCCGGTAAAGCTCGACAACGCGTTCGTGCCCGACGATTCGGCGATCGGCGCCGTGGCGGCACTCCACGAAGCGGCGCTCAAACCCGCGCCGCCGGTTGCGTACGACCCATTCGACCCGCCGCCGTGGCCGCTGAGCTTCCCGATGAAAGCCGGCGCGATCGCCGAAGATCGCAGCGGCTGTAACGGAATCGACTCGGAGCCGCTCAGTGCGGTCGACGGCTCGTACGCTCCCGCGCAGCTCGACGTTCCGGCCGGGCGGACGCAGCTGCTTCGGCTGATTAACGCCACGTCCGACTCTCCCAAAGCGTTGGAGCTGCACGACGCCGGTGGGCGCACCGTCCCCATGCAGGTGGTCGCTCGCGACGGAACGCCGGTTGGCGGCAACGCGGAAAAGCCGCTGTCCAACTACATCCCCCTAACCCAAGTGCTGCTCGCGCCCTTTAGCCGCGCGGACGTGCTCGTCACCGTCGGGCCCGGCGAAACGCTAACGCTTGCCAGCGCGCACTTCTGCGGTGGGGCCGATGCATTCTTTCAGATGAACCACGACCTGCTGCGCGTTACGGGCTCGGCGGCGAATGCGGCCGGTCCGGCAATCCTCGCGTCTTCGCCGCTAAACCTGGCGGACGCGCCCGCGGCGAAGCTGGTCGCATTTGCGCGAGCGCACGCGAATCTCGTTCGCCGCCGGGCGATAACCTTTACCGAATACGTGTTCCCGGCGGAAGGTAAAACGCCGCTGCACTCGGGGTTTTACATCACCGACACGACCAAACGGAAATTTCACGAGCACTCGTTCTGGCCGATGTATGCCGCAGGAGCAAGCGTGCCGTTCAACGCGGACGTCGTCGTAAAGGCGGGCACGATCGAAGAGTGGTATCTCATCAACACGACGATGGAAGCGCACGCGTTCCACATTCATCAGATGTCGTTCGTGGAAGAGAAGAGCCCCGCCGGCCTGCCGCTCACCGAGGACAGCGCCTTCGTCCCGGTCGGCAAGCTTTTGCCGAATCCGCAAGATCCGAACTATCCGCTGGTGCGTCCGAGCATTACCAAGCTGCTGCTCGACTTTCGTCACGTGCTTCCCGGGACGTTCGTATTCCACTGCCACATGCTCTTCCACGAAGACCGCGGCATGATGGCAACCATCCGCGTAGAGAAAGGCTGAGCCTTCGGAAGCGCTACTTCATTTGCTGCGCGATGATGGAGCGCAAATTTCCATCGGCGCCGTACGAGAAATTATCGATCTGCCAGGTACCGCTTTTGTGCAGGACGACAATCACGCGCCCCTGGCCCGCGCCCTTTCCGAAATGGAGCGCGACCGGGACCTTGACCGACGCCCCGTTCGAAATCGGCGCTCCGACGGTAAAGGACGTCGCCGGCTCCTGCGCGTCGACGAATGGGTCGAAATCGAGAATCACGCCTTTCGCGCGATTTTCTTCGGCTAGCATCTTGGAGACGAGCGCGAACAGGCTGGAGTCGAGGTACGCGTGAGTTTGCGGGAAGTGCTCCCGCCAACCACCGTGGGCCGTGTTGACCGAGAAGTACCAGCGATAGAAGGAGTCGACTACGCCGGCCGGACTTGACGGCGCCGTGGCCGCCGGTGCCGCAACCATCGTCAACATCGTCAAACCGGCGAAAAGCATCAACGTTCTGATCATGCCGGGCCACGTTTTGCCCCCGCCCGAAATTCCCCGCGCGGCGGGCCGCCGCCTATGGAGCGCGCGAATCC
>DATCGB010000130.1:0-11365 GCA_036509155.1 Candidatus Tumulicola sp.
CGGGAATGCCCAAGGAAAAGGTGCTCGCAGCGGTCGTTGCGTTGCTCGAGACGACGTTGATTCGGGTCGGCAATGAGGAATACGCCCGCGAGAACCACTCCTTTGGATTGACGACCCTGCGAAATCGGCACGCCTCGGTGAAGGGCGCGAAGCTGCGCTTTGAGTTCAACGGGAAAAGCGGCGTTCGGCATCGGGTCGACCTGCAGGATCGCCGGCTAGCCCGCATCGTGGCCCGTGCGCAAGATCTTCCGGGGCAGCAACTTTTCAGTTTCATCGACGATGGGGGGAACGTCGTGCCGATCGATTCGACCGACGTCAACGAGTATATTCGAACGATTTCGCAAGGCGACTTTTCCGCCAAGGACTTTCGAACGTGGCTGGCCACGGCGTACTGCGCCCAGTGGCTGCGCGAACACCCGGCCGCGACGGCAGCGCAACGGTCGCACGCAACGGTCGAAGCGGCCAAGGCGGTGGCCCAACGACTCGGAAACACCCCGGCGATCTGCCGAAAGTGTTACATTCATCCGCTGGTTTTCGAACGCTATCTCGAAACCGGAAGCCTTCAGGAGATTTCGCCCAAGGGCGCTCGACGGTCGAAGCTGCGCCCGGAAGAGCGCTTCGCGGTAGCGCTGTTGCGGCCGGCCGCTGATGCGCCGCACTAGCGCGAAGCCGTACTTCGGCGGTTTCCTGCTGCCGGTTTTCATCGGTAATACGATCGGCGGCGTGTTGTTCGTTTCGCTGCTAAACTACGGCCAAGTAGCTCCGGAAACGACCGGCGACTAGGGCGATCGATTCCGCGACTACTCCAAGTGCATCCGGGCGGCGCCGACCGAGTGGTCGCCCATTCCGTAGTAGACGTCGAAAACGCGCTCGCCCAGGTCGGGGCGCGGGTCGAGACCGGTCGGGAAAACGACGTTGTCGACGATGCCGACGCGCTCGCGTTGCGTGGTCGGCGAAAAGACCGGTTTGGGCGACCGGTAGACGATTCGGTCGGGCCGCTCGAGATCGTGAACGACCAGCCCGCCGCTGTAACTCAGCGACGGCTTGCCGTCGTGGTTGTCGACTAAATCGACGCCGTGAAACACCGACATCCAGCCTTCGGCGATGCGCACCGGGGGGGTGCCCGCGCCGATCTTGATCGATCCCCAGTTGGCATCCGGCGAGAGCACTTGCGCGCTTTCTTTGACGTCGAGCAGCTTCGCGCGATTTTTTAGCACGTCGCGCAGCGGAACGTACGCGATGCGGATCGATTCGCGATCTTCAAACGGCATGCGCTCGATCATCGGAATCGCCGCCCGTCCGTCGACCGCCGAAAGATGCAGCATCGGACGGTGATAGAACGCCAGACTCTTGACGCCGTTGGGCGACAGCACCGGTTCCGGAAAGAATGCCGCGTCCTTGTCGTCGCCGATGACGACGCCGGCGCCCCCGAAGCGCACCAGCCCGACGCGTTCCCAATGGTAGGCATCTTTCGATACGGCGATCGCAATGCGCGGCCCGTCGGGCCCAAAGGCGGTATACGCCATCACGTAGCTCTCGAGCACCGGGACGAACGTGACCCGCGGATCCTCGCAGCCGTAGCCGGGATGCGGTCGAATTTCGTAAGGCGCTTCCGGTACGAGCGCGTAGTCGAGGCGTTTCACGTCGATGCCGCGGTCGGACGGGCGAGCGAGCACGGTACCCACGCGCGAAATGTTTCCGGTTTCGACGCAACGCGGATACAGCAACAGTTCGCCGCCGGGTGCGCGGGCGGCCGCCGGGTTGAGAATACCGCCGGCCTCCTGCGGGGTGCCGTCGGGTTCGAGGACGACTCCCAGCCGGTCGATGTGGGGGTCCAACTGGTCAGCTTCGGAAGCTTGGCTCCGGCCTTGCGGTAAAAGCATCGATGAATCTATCGTCCGATCTAAGCGCTGCCTTCAATCTAGGGCAGGAAGGTTGTAGCGATGGGCTGGTCACTGGGGGTTACGACTTCCACGCGAATGCCCCGGCGGTAAACGCTGTTTGGGACGATCCACAAGGTGTAGGTGCGATACGCGGTCGAGGGCTCGCCGCCGTCGGCCGGCTCCTGCTCGAAGGCAACGACGCGAACGCGCTGGTCGTTCGCCCGAATCGACTCGATGATCTGCTTGTACCCGGTTCGGGCGTGCGGGCCCATCATGAGAATAACTCCGAACTCCCCGCGGAAGTGGACGGGTGCGTGGATGCCCAGCTTGGCAAGATCCGTGGGGTCGCGTACGACGAGAATCTGATTACCCCCGGGGGCGGTGGTGGTCCCCGCTGCGAGCGTCTGCACGCGGACCTCCCGGCAGCCGGCCAGGAGCAAAAGCGCCGCTAGCGCCCACCAGCGTTTCACGGCCGACGCCTTCGCCCGCGCGTACCGCCCCGCCCCCCAAAGTGCTTACCGGTTGTCGAAGGAGCCTCCAATGTCATTGTGCCGCACGCTTCCGAGAGACTACCCTAAAGTCGTCCATGAAGACTCTGCGACGACTGGCATTGGGAACGGATCTCGTCGCCTTAGCGACGGTTATGCTCGGGAGTTGGACGCGCATCCAGGGCGCCGGCGAGACGTGCCCCGACTGGCCGCTTTGCCACGGGAAAGTCGTTCCTTTATTCTCCGAAGGCACGATCTGGGAGTGGGCGCATCGGCTGCTGGCTTTTTTGGTCGCGCCGCTCGTGATCGCGCTGATCGTGGCGGCCTGGCGCAAGCGCGACCGCTCGCCATTCGTTGCGCCCACGGTCGCAATCATCGCGGCCTTGTTCTTGGCGCAGGTTCTCCTCGGCGCCGCGACCGTTTATCTGGCGAACTCGCCGATGTCGGTGGTGCTGCACTGGGGAACGGCGATGGCGTTCATCGCTGCGCTGTCGGCGATGGCCATCTTCGCTGCGGCCGCCGAATCGGCCGAGAACCCGGCTGCCGGCCGGTCGCCCTCGACCATTGCGCTGACCGCCGTTTTGGCTGCGACCGCGATCGCGACGTTCTTGACGATGTGCGTCGGGGCGTACGTGAGTTCGAGCGGAGCCGGCTTGGCGTGTCTGTCGATTCCGGGCTGCGCGGGGAACGTCGTGGTGTATACGGACGGACAGATCGTTCAGATGGTTCACCGATTCGCGGCCGGCGCGACCCTGGTGTGTGCCGCCGGAGCGCTGGCGTTCGCGTGGGCGCGCCCCGCATCCACTCGGGTCCGCGTTGCGGTCACCGTTGGCGTGGCGCTCATTTGCATTCAGGTATTGCTGGGATTGCTCAACGTCGTTTTGCGACTGCCGACCGACCTGCGGGAAGCCCATGCCGTCAACGCGGCGCTGGCGTTCCTGGCATTCGTCATCGCCACCGTTTTCGCGGCGCTCGACGCCGCGCCGCTGCGATCCGGAGATAGCGCGGTCGCCAGCCGATGAAAGCAGCGCTAGCCCACCTGGGCGACTACTACGAGCTTTCGAAGCCGCGGATCATCGTGCTTCTGCTAATCACGACGGTCGCGGCGATGATCATGGCGGCCCGCGGCTGGCCGCCGCTCGCGCTGGTGTTCTGGACGCTGCTCGGCGGCGCGCTGTCGGCCGCGTCGGCCGGGGCGCTCAACTGCGCGTACGACGCGGACATCGACCCGGTAATGAAACGTACGGCCGGGCGACCCATCCCGCTGGGCCGAATCTCGGTCAAAAGCGCGGTGCTCTACGCGATGGCGATCGGGGTCGTCGGCTTCGTCATCCTCTACTACCTGGTCAACCCGCTGGCCGCATGGCTCTCGCTGGCCGGAAACGTTTACTACGTCGTCATCTATACGATCTGGCTCAAACGCCTGACGCCGCTTAATATCGTGATCGGCGGAGCGGCCGGCGCGATTCCTCCACTGGTCGGCTGGGCGGCCGTAACCAACACCATCGGCGGACCCGCGCTCGGCCTGTTCGCGTTAATCTTTCTATGGACGCCGCCGCATTTTTGGTCGCTTTCGCTTATGACCGAACTGGACTACGAGAAGGCTCGCGTACCGATGCTTCCCAACGTCTACGGTAAACGGCGCACGAAACTCGAAATCGTGTATTACAGCGCGATTCTCGTGGCCGGGTCGCTGGCGCTGTATCCGCTGCACGTCATGGGCGCGCTCTACTTCGCCGCGGCGGCCGTGCTGGGCGGCATCTTCCTGCTCGACGCCGTTCGCACGCTGCGCGAGAAGGACGGTAACGTCTACGCGCGCCGGCTCTTCCGCTTTTCGCTCTTGTACCTCGCGCTGATGTGCCTGGTCATGGTGATCGATCGCATCGTTATCTCGTGAAACCCTGAAACCGCTGCTCGTCACGCTCGCCCTCGGGGTATTTGCCGGGGCGCTCGACCTGAGCGTACTTTCCCCCGCGCTGCCGGCGATCGGCCGCGATTTCGGCGTGCAAACCGGCGACCTTGCGTGGGTCTTTACCCTCTACTTATTGGTCACGGTCGTTTCGATCGCCGTGGCGAGCACGCTGGCCGACCGCTACGGGCGGCGGTCGGTGTATCTGACTTGCATCGCGTGCTTTGCGGCGGGGAGCGTTCTGGCCATCGTGGCCCCGAACTACCTCACGCTCCTAGCGGCGCGCGCGCTCCAGGCGCTCGGTGCCGGGGGAATTTTTCCCGTCGCCACCGCCGCGATCGGCGACGTCGTGCCGCGCGACCGGCGCGGCGCGGCGCTCGGCATGGTGGCCGCTACGTGGGGTCTCGCCGCCGTGATCGGTCCGATTTTCGGCGGTCTGGTGACGCACTTCATCGCATGGCGATGGATCTTTGCGATCAACCTGCCGCTCGCGGCGATCGTCTTCGCGCTGGCTCGAATCCACGTACCGGTCGGGGCGCCGCGGCGACGTCAGCCGCTCGACGTCGCGGGGCTGATCCTCCTGTGCCTCGGCCTGCTGGGCATCATGGACGGCTTGATTTCGTCGCGGTTCTCGGTCGTAGCGTTGGGCGTGCTGGCGCTGATCGGATTCGTGCTGTGGGAGCGCAGCGCGCCGTTCCCGGTGGTGCCGATGGTCTTGTTTCAGACGCCGCAGTTGGCCAAGACCTACGCGCTGGAGATCGTCGTCGGCGTACTCGAAGGCGCACTGTTCTTCATTCCGACCGTCCTCGTCGGCGCGCAGAATCTGTCGTACGTCGTGGCCGGGCTGGTCGCCGCGCTCGGCGCCTTCACGTTCGTGGCCGTCATCCCGGCCGCAGGTCGGGCGCTCGACCGCATCGGCAGCCGCGACGTGCTGCTGATCGGAACGGTCTTGACCGAACTCGGTCTCGCAATCTTCGCACTGGGCTTCGGCTCCATTTGGCTGTCGTTGCTCGCGATGATCGTCGCGGGTGCCGGCTTCGGTGCCCTGCTGGGTGCGCCGACCCGGTATATCGTCACCAACGAAACGCCCGAAGGAATGCGCGCCACTGCGGTCGGGCTGCTAAGCCAATGCTTGATCGCCGGTCAGATCGTCGGCAGCTCGCTAGCCGGCGGACTGATCGGCTTGGCCACCAACGAACTGCTCGGCTACCGTCACGCGTATTTGGGATTTGCCGCGGTCGCATTCGTCGCGATGATTCTAGCGGCAACCCTGAAATCGCGCCGCGACGAACGCACCGCACCGATCGAGCAAGCGGCCTAGCAGCTCGAACGCGCTGCCCGTTCGTGGGCAGCAACTGGCGGGCCGAGAATCGAATCACTCAACATGCCCTCGCACCGGGAACTCGCCCATCGGCCTTGGACGCAGCGCGAGCGCCGGATCGTCTGGCGCGGGCTGACCGGCCGGTTTGCGTTGGCGATCGAGCCGCTGCTCGGGATAGTCTTCATGGGGTTCATCACGTGGGGCATCGTGTGGCGCGCGCACCACGTCGCCTCCGATGCGACGCTGATCAAGATCGCGCCGATCTTTGGGCTAGGCGCGCTGGCGTTCGTCGGATATTTCATCGCAGTGCTGGTGGCGCCGTTTACCGCCTACCTGCAGACGTTCAAGCCGATCTACGTGCTCGACGGATACGTCCGCTATCGCGAACCCGACGAACGCTCGCAAAGCGACGCCTGCGGCTACGTAGCCGCGCTGTTCCCCGATCGCTCGGTCGCGGGCGAGTGGGAGTGGTTAGGCAAACGACACCTGCCCAACGTGACGATCCCCTCCCACGTCGAGTTCTCGCTCTACGCCGGGATTCACGCGATCGACGGCAAGCCGACCGGCTTGCTGCCCGACGAGGACCTGCCGCTGCTGGCTATCGGCATCGCGCGCGAGAGATTTCGGGATTAGCAGGTTGCTAGCGTTATTCGTGCAGCGTGCCGAGATCGACCCGCATCGTCGTGGCCGCCGGCCAGTGATGGCCGTAGCCGGAGAACAGGCAAGCCGCCGCGCCGATGCAGAAAATCATGAATAGCCCGATCGTTCCGGCATAGACGATCACCTTCGGGACGCCGCGACTTTCGGGAACCCGGCTGAAGTCCAGATATTCTTCGTTGCTTGCGATCATCGTTACGCCGCCTTCGGGAAGTTGCCGAGCACGTTGACGCCGGCCAGAATCGCCAGGACTGCGCCGACGCCCAGCAGCAGCAGCATGAGCTTGAATACGTGGTTCTCGATCCCCGGAGTGCTCCAGTCTTTATAGAGGGCGTAAAAAGCGACGACGCCCACGACGATTCCGCCGATGACGGCGCCGGCTCTTTCGAGGGTTGCGAGATCCACGTGCATCAGCGATTCCTTAAATTAAGTAGAAAATCGAGAAGAGAACGACCCAAATCACGTCGACGAAATGCCAATAAAGCGTGCCGGCCGTAATGCCGAAATACTTTTGTTTGGTGTAGGTGCCGGCGGCCGACTGCAGCAGCAGCACCGTAAGGTAGCACACGCCGAAGAAGACGTGCATGCCGTGCATGCCGGTCAGCGTGAAGAACGACGCGCCGAAAACGCCGCTGCCCGCCCAGGTCACGTGCTCGACCAGCATCAGGTGGGTGTACTCGTAGCCCTGGCCGCCCAAGAACCCGAGGCCGAGAATAATGGTGAAAATCAGCATCCACATGTACTTCATGAAGTTGCCGTGTTTCCAATTTTCGAGCGCGTAGTGCATCGTCGCGCCGGAGCCGAAGAGCAGTACCGAGTTCCAGGCGGCGAAGCCGACGTCCAGGCGCGGGATGCCGGGCGGCGGCCAGCCCTGACCGCTATTGCGCAAGTACAGGTACGCGAAGATGAACGACGAGAACAGGACGCAGTCGCTTATCAGGAACAGCAGGAAACCCTGAAGCCGCAGGTCGCGCGTTTCTGCGTATAGCTGGTCGGGTTCACCCTCGGGCGCGATCCCATGCGCGATCGATGCTACGGCCATCAGTAGTGCGAGCTCGCGGTCACCGGCGGCGTGTCGGTCAGCTCGTCGTCGAGCCCTTTGTACGGCAGCGGATGCGAGAAGTCGTACGGCAGACCGAAGACCGTCGGGATGTGCTTGAAGTTGTAGTAGTTCGGCGGCGACGGAATCATCCACTCGAGCGTGCGCCCGCCCCACGGGTTGGGGCCCGACTTCTTACCGGCGCGAGCGCTCCAAATCACGTTGACGAAGAACAACAGGATGCTGATGCCCATCACGTACGACGAAATCGACTCGAACCGGTTCCAGAACTGGAACTGGGGATCGTAGGTGGCGACCCAGCGCGGCATGCCTTCGACGCCCAGCCAGTGCATCGGCATGAACGTTCCGTTGAAGCCGATGAAGAACAGCCAGAAGTGCCACTTTCCAAGCGTCTCGTTGAGCAACCGCCCGGACATCTTCGGGAACCAGTAGTACATGCCCGCGAAAACGCCCATCAGGCTGCCGCCGACCATGACGTAATGGAAATGCGCCACGACGAAATACGTGCCGTGCACGTCCAAGTCGTACGGCACGGCCGCCAGAAAGATGCCGGTGATTCCGCCGCACAGGAACGTCGCGATGAAACCGATCGCAAACAGCATCGCGGTCGTGAGGTGAATCTTGCCGCCCCACAGCGTGGCCGTCCACGAGAAAATCTTGATGCCGGTCGGGATGCCGATGACGAACGTCAGGATCATGAACGGGAGCTGCAGATAGGGGGCCAGCCCCGACGTGAACATGTGATGCGCCCAGACCATGAAGCCGGCCAGCGCGATCGCCATCGACGAAAACGCGATCAGCTTATAGCCGAAGATCGGCTTACGCGCGAACGTCGGCAGCACTTCCGAAATGATGCCGAAGGCGGGCAAAATCGTAATGTAGACGGCCGGATGCGAGTAGAACCAGAACATGTGCTGCCAGAGCACCGGGCTGCCGCCCTTGGTCGGATCGAAGAACGGCACGCCGAACTGACGCTCCATGAACAGCGCGGCCAGCGCCGCCGCCAGCGCCGTCGTCGCGACCATGAGCAGCGGCGCGGTCGCGAACTGCGCCCAGCAGAACAACGGCATGCGGGTAAACGTCATCCCGGGGGCCCGCATTTTGAGAATCGTCACGATGAAATTCAGGCCGGCCATGGTCGAACTCACGCCGACCAAAAAGATCGCCGCCGCCCACATCGACGTTCCGGCCGCGCCTTGAAGCGAGACCGGCGGGTATTCGGTCCAGCCGGCGGTCGGCGCGCCCATCAAGAACGATGAAAACAGCATCAGGCCGGCGACCGGGAAGATCCAAAAACTGATCATGTTGAGCCACGGAAACGCAACGTCCCGCGCGCCGATTTGCAGCGGGAAGATCAGGTTTCCGAAGCCGCCGGTCAAGATCGGGATGATGAATAACCAAATCATCGTGCTGCCGTGAATGCTGTAGACTTCGTTGTACGTTCCGGGCGACACGAATCCGCCGTTGGCGTTGAGAAGCTGCGTGCGAATCGTCTCGGCCAGCAACCCGCCCATAATGAAGAACACGAACGCGGTAATGATGTACTGGATGCCGATGATCTTGTGATCGATCGAAAACACGTATCGCCGCACGAATCCTTGCGGTTCGGGGTGTATGTGGTCGGCGATCCCGCCGGCGTGCGCTAGTTGAGGCGACTCGATTGACATGATGTTCTCCGGTTTACTTGAGCGAATCCAAATACGCGACGAGGTTTGCGATGTCTCGATCCGACAACCCATTGGTGGTGGCGTTCGGCATCGTTCCGATGGTGCCGGTATACCCTTTTTGCAAGATCTTGGCGGCGTTCGCGGGCGTGGCCGGTTCGCCGTTGACGAGATTGGGATGACCCGGATCGTGCAGCACGCCCTTAAGGCCCGGGCCGACGATTTTCTGGTCGAACGGTCCGGTCGAGTGGCACGCCGAGCACTTCTGCGCGAAGAGCTTCTGCCCGGCGGGAGCCGAGCCGCCGGCCAGCGACACCGCCGCCCCGCCCGACGAAGCCAGGGCGTTGCTCACGTGCGCGTTCTTGACTTGCCAGCCACGGTACCATTTATCGAACGACGCTTTGTCCTCGATGACGAGCACCTGCTTGTTCATCTGGTCGTGCAGGACGCCGCAAAATTGCGTGCAGATGATTTTGTAGCGGCCGGCTAAGCGCGGCGTGAATCGGATCTCCGTTACCAAGCCGGGCACCGTGTCGTTCTTCAAGCGCATCGCCGGCACCCAAAAGGAGTGAATCACGTCGGCCGACGTGAGGTTCAGCGTCACCGGTACGCCGAGCGGCAAATGCATCTCGTCGGTGATCTCGCCGTTGATCTGCGGATACCGAAACGTGAAGTCGAACTGGTGCCCGATGGCTTGGACCACGAGCCCGTTCTGCGGCTCGAGCATGATTTCGTACCAGATCTTGACGCTGATGACCGACAGCAGGATGACGAAAAGCGTGGGGATCAGCGTCCACCAAAACTCGAGCTTGTGATTGTCGTGGATCTGCACGCCGATGGCGTCGGGCGGGTCGCTCTTCCGTACGCGAAAGGCGATCGTGAAATAGACCAGATACCCGCAGATGAAAATGTAGAGCGCGGTTCCGGTGGCCGCCATGAACCGAAAGAGACTGTCGACTTGGCGCGCGGTGACGATGGCCGCGGGGAGGTACCGTTCGATCGGAAAGAGGTACCAGAAAACGATCGAAGCGGCCGCAAGTACCCCGAGGATTGCGGTAACAGTCCAAAAACCGCGGCCGAGGTGGACGGCCGGCGTTTTGTGTTCAGCCAACGAAAAGTTCTCTCCCTAGACGCGCGCGTCTCTGTTTAGACTATAAGGAAGCGCCCCGGCTTCGCACCGACTTTAGCGGTTTCGCACGCCGTCGGCAGACCCTGCAAAGCGTTGCACGAGCCAGTCGACGTTCGTAATCGCCGTCCCGACCACCACGGCATCGGCGCCCGCATCCAGTGCGGCTCGCACCTGATCCGGCCGATGCACGCCGCCTTCGCACACGGCAAACGCGTCGAGCTCCGACAGTTCGCGCACTAAGTCGAGCGCCGGCAGCGGATGGCCGGCCGTTTCGGCGGTGTATCCGCAGAGCGTCGTCGCCACGATCTCCGCGCCCAGGCCTTGCGCGCAGAGCGCGTCGGCAGCGGTGGCGCAGTCCGCCATCGCCGTGCATCCGGCCGCCTGAATGGCCGCAATAATGCCCGCGACCGAAGTAGCACCCGCACGCGGACGCGCGGTTGCGTCGAACGCGACGATCTCGGCTCCGGCGGCGACGATGGCCGCGACTTCTTCCAGCGTCGGCGTAATGTAGGGCGCGAACCCGGCGTATTCGCGCTTGATGAGACCGACGATCGGCAGATCGATGCGCGCGCGAACGGCGCGCAAGCACTCGACGCCCTGCACGCGCACGGCGACCGCTCCGCCGTCCTTCGCCGCCCGCGCCATAGCCGCAATCACGTGCGGGTCGTCGAGGGCCGACCCTTTCCAGGCCTGCACCGAGACGATCAATCCCCCGCGGAGCCTCCCGAGAAGGTCGCTCATACGCTGCCGGCCTCGCGGTAGGCGAGCAAGAGCGCCCCGGTGGCCGGATCGTTCCGCGCAGGCACCACGCGCGCGCCCGGAATCGCGACCCCGATCGCCGCGGCGACCCGCTCGCCGAACGCCGCGTCGGCAAACATTCCGCCGATGCAGGCAATCGCCGGTGGCGCTCCGGCCCGGACCGCGGCCGCCGCTAGTGCCGCCAAGCGGTCGGCCCCGCGGCCGGCGATTTCGCCAAAGCGGGAAAAAGCTAGGATCGCCGGCGCAAAAGCCGCCAGCCGGTCGCGCGAAATCTCCCCCAGATAGAACGCTCGGGCGATGGAGCGCAGCGACGGCTGGCTGAAAAACTCGCAGGCCGCCCGCGTTTCGCGCACTGCCGGCACGTTCTCATCCGCGCGCCGCATCAGGTCCGCGAGCGCCTCACGCACGAGCCAAAACGCGCTGCCCTCGTCACCGAACAGGTAGCCCCACCCGCCCGTCGTGCGCTCGCCCGAGCCGCCGGTTGCGAACACGACC
>DATCGB010000131.1:0-2860 GCA_036509155.1 Candidatus Tumulicola sp.
AACGTTGACATTCCCCTGACGAGAATCGACGACCAGCGATACGCCGTCGGGCACGCGCACCAGCAGATCGGCCAGCGGATCCTCGGCCGCGACGGTCACGCCGTGGGAACCCAACCGCATTCGCGGCGCGGGCGGCGGCGACGCCTTGCCGATGGCGGTGGCGGCAACCGTAAAACGGTTGCGCGGTTCGCCGGCTGCCGGATGAAAGGCGCTCAACGTCGCGTGACCCACCCGAACGGTCATCGTCGACCCGGGTGCGAGGACGCCGACGGTGGTCGCATACGGCGTTTGATTCGAGCACGCCGCGCTGGAGAGAAGCAGAAGAAGAACGGTCCGTTTTACCATGTCGAACGACAATAGCCCATCGGCATGCGCATTTCCGCCCACATCATCGCCATATTTTACGCCGTTGGCAGGTTGCGGCGGTGTCGAATACTACTGGGTGGACGTCGCAACCGGCCGGGTCTTGCCGTTCAACGGCTGCATCGAAGGCGGCGGCATTCAAGCTTTGCCGCACTTAAGCACGATGCCGTGGGCCTGAGGGAGCGGCCAGCCTTTTCTTTTTCCTTGTACCTATTAGAATACTAGTTGACAACACTGAGGGAGTTTGCTATCGTCCTACTATGAAACTAATGGATGCGGGCTTTTCGGGTGCCGCGTAAGAAGTCGCCGGTGCTTACCGACCATGAGTTGCGGCTCATGGAAGTGCTTTGGCGCCAGAAGCGCGCGACCGTCGCGGCCGTCGTCGAGGGCCTCGCACCGCCACCGCTTTCCTACAGCACCGTCCTCACGACGCTGCGTACGCTCGAACGGAAGGGCTACATCGCTCACGAGGAAGACGGTCGCGCGTTTCTCTATCATCCGGTGATCGAGCGGCGGCAGGCTGCGCGCTCGGCGGTCGGCTACGTGCTGGAGCGGTTTTTCGGAAACTCGCCCGGGGCGCTCGCCGTGACGCTGCTCGACGACACGCGATTGAGCGACCCGGATCTCGCGGAAATCCAAAAGACGCTAGCACGACAGCGGAAGAAGATGAAATGATCGCACGCATACTCTTCGACAGCCTGTGGCAGGGCGCGGCGATCGTTGCGATCGCATGCCTCATCGCGCACCTCGTTCCGCGGACGCACGCATCCACGCGGTATGCCGTCTGGTTCGCGGCGCTGCTGGCCCTGGTCGCCGTCCCCGTTTTGAACGCCTTTTCAGACGCCGGCGCGCTGTTGTTTGCCGCGCTTCGGCCGCATGGCGTTGCGGGCGCGTGGACGATTTCGCTCGTTCCGGCGCAGTCGCTGGTGCGCGACGCGGCCGGGCGTTTAGGTCCGGCAACACCCTGGATTGCCGTCGTTTGGCTCGCCGGGGTCGCCACATGCCTCGTGCGCCTTGGAGCCAGCCTGGTGCGCATCGGACGGCTGCGCCGGCGGGCCGAACGAATGGACAACGCCAGCGGAAACGTTTTGATGTCGGCCGATATTACCGTTCCGGTCGCGATCGGATTGTTCGAACCCGCAATCGTCGTGCCAAAAACGCTCGTGGAAACGCTCGCGCCGTCCGATCTGCAACGCATCCTCGCGCACGAACGCGCACACATTCTGCGTGGCGACGTTGCCGGCAACCTCATCCAGCGTTTGGTCGAGGCGGCGTTGTTTTTCAATCCCTGGGTGTATATCGTAAGCCGCAACCTCGTACTGGAACGCGAAGCCGCGTGCGACGACTGGGCCGTCGGCGCGACCGGAAATCCAGACGAGTACGCCGCGCTGCTGATTTCGCTTGCACGCCGAGTGTGCCCCCAGCCGCTGCCGCTGGCGACGCCGAGCGCGCTTGGGTCGCGCCACGCGTTGGTCGAACGCATCGAACGGCTCGCCGACCGCGTGCCGCGTCCACTCCCCTTTAACTACTCTGCCGTTGGAGGTGCCGTCATGCTCTTTATCATCCTGACCCTCGCGCTCGAGGCTTTCTCGCCGGTGCAGGCATCCGCTCCGGCTCAATCGCTTTCTACACACGGATCGGGCCCGGGTGATGTCGTTGCCGCCGCCTGCACCAATCCGAACGTCGACGCTCGCGTCACGTCGCCCGCCGAGCCGGCGTTGCCGCACGGATCGAAGCTCAAAGGAAGCGCCGTCGTTGCCGTCACGATCGCGCCCGACGGAACCGTCGCGCACACGAGCGTTTCGCAATCGAGCGGCAATGCCGCGATCGACCGCGCCACGCTCGAAGCGGCCGCGCACAGCACGTACGCGCCTAAACTCGTGAACTGCAAAGCGGTCGAAGGCACGTACCTGTTCCGGGCGTCCTTCGCGCCAAACGGGTAGTAGTCTACGTAGCCGCTCAGTCTTTCATGCGGTCGCGCGGATGAGCTTTGTCGTAGGCACGTTTTTTGTGCTGCATCGACATGCGCAGGTAGATGCCGGTCGTCGCGAGGCTTTCGTGGCCGAGAAATTCGCGGATGGTTTCTAAGTCGACGTCGTTTTCGGCGAGGTGGGTGGCGAACGAGTGGCGCAGCGTGTGCGGGCTGGCGTGCCGCTCGATGCCGCTGACTTTATAGATGTTGCGGAAAATTCGCCAGACGTGCATCGGCGTCAAACGCTTGCCGCCGCGGCCCAGAAATAGCGCTTCGTCGCGGCTTTGCGGACGGACGCGCAGGTAGGCCTCGATCGCATCGGCTGCGCTTTGGTTGAACACGACGACGCGCTCCTTGCTGCCCTTGCCGTGAATCCGAATTTCGCGGCCCTTGAGGTCCAGATGGCTGAGGTCGATGGTCGTGACCTCGGCCCGCCGCAGGCCGCTGGCGTACAGCAGCTCCATGATCGCCAGGTCGCGCCGGCGCTGTGCGTCGGTACGCCCGGCCAGCGAGGTTTTGAGCAGG
>DATCGB010000132.1:0-2022 GCA_036509155.1 Candidatus Tumulicola sp.
CGCCGGTCGGATTCCGCGTGCCTTCGGGGAAGATTCCGACCGCGCCGCCGCCCTCCAGCACCGCCAGGGAACGTTTGATCGCCGCCTTCGCGCTGCCTTGCCGGTCGACCGGATAGGCGCCCACCGCGCGGATCACGGGCCCCAGCACGGGTATTTGAAAAAGCTCCTTTTTCGCCATAAAGCTGATCCGTCGCGGGCAGAAGCACAGCCCGGGCGGATCCAAGTACGAAACGTGATTGCAGGCCACGATGAGCGGGCCTTCGAGCGGCACGTTTTCGACGCCGTACGCGCGCGCACGAAAGGCGGTCCGGAAAATCAGCCGCAGCGTTCCCGCGGCAAAGTCGTACGCGTACGGATTCACCGCCGGGCCGACTCGGCGCGCGCCACGACGGCACAAATCGCGTCGACGACTTGGTCGACGGTCAGGTCGCTCGAATCGATCGTCGCGGCGTCGGCGGCGGGCACCAACGGCGAAATAGCGCGCGTACGGTCCAGACGGTCGCGTTCGACAATTTCCTGGGACAGCCGGTCGACGTCGACGGGCGCACCGGTTCGTTCCAGCTGCGCGCGCCGCCGTTGTACCCGCGCCGGGACCGAGGCCGTCAAGAAAATCTTTACCGCGGCGTTGGGAAGAACGACCGTTCCGATGTCCCGTCCGGCCATCACGACCGGACCGTCGGACGCGATGCGCCGCTGGGCGGCAACCATCGCCGCCCGGACTTCGGCGTGAGCGGCAACCGTGGAAACGATCGCCGTGACCTCGTTCGACTGCAGCATCGCTTCGGTAAACTCCCGGCCGTCGGCCATCACGATGCGAAACCCCAGCGGCGCCGCCGCGTCGAGCCGGACGCCGATCGGCGCGGTCGCGGCGAGACGCGCGAGCGCGGAGCCGTTGTCGACGTCGGTGCGCGTTTGCAACGCCAGGTATGCCAGCGCCCGGTACATCGCGCCGGTATCGAGATACAGCGCGCCTAAGCGCCGCGCAACCCGACGGGCCACCGTCGTCTTGCCGGAAGCGGCCGGACCGTCGATCGCAATCTGCAGCAGCGTCGAGAGACTCACGGGCGGCGCTTTTCGCAAGACCCGCCGGAAAACCCGCGTCGCTGCCGAGAACCCCGAGGCGAAGCGATACCTTCGCCGAACGCTAGAGGGTACTTTGGCGAAAGCTCGATCGGTATATTCCTGTTCCGGATGCGGATTCGAATCGGCGCGCTGGCTGGGCCGCTGTCCGGGCTGCAACGCGTGGAATTCGTTCGACGAGCGGCCGTTCTCCGTCACCGGTTCGCGCGCGAAGGCGGCGACGCGCGCTTACCCACCCGCCGCCGAACCGATCGCATTGCACGACATCGACGGCCGGCGCCTGGAGCGTCTACGCGTCGGGATGCCGGAGTTCGACGCGGTGGTCGGGGGCGGAATCGTTCCGGGCAGCCTGACGCTCGTCGGCGGACCGCCGGGCGCCGGTAAGTCGACGCTCTTGCTGCAAATTGCGGCGCGTCTCGCGCATCAAGGTGAGGTCGTGTACGTGTGCGGTGAAGAGTCGGCCGCCCAAGTAAAGCTGCGCGCTGGGCGCTTGGCAATCGACGCACCGCTGCTCGTGTACCCCGAAACGAACCTGCGCGCGGTACTCGATCGGCTCGAACGGCGCAGTCCGGCGGCGCTGGTCGTCGATTCGATTCAAACCGTATGGCTGCCCGAATCCGAAGCCTACGCCGGCAGCGTCACCCAGATTCGCGACTGCACGCAGGCGTTGATGGAGTACTCCAAACGCACCGGATGCGCGACCTTCATCGTCGGTCACGTGACCAAAGACGGCGCCATCGCCGGTCCGCGGCTGCTCGAACATCTAGTCGACACGGTGCTCTACTTCGAAGGCGACGCCAACGGCGAATACCGCATTCTGCGGGCGTACAAGAACCGCTTCGGATCGATCGACGAAATCTGCGTCTTCGCGATGCACGACGACGGCCTGGTCGAAGTAGCCAATCCGTCGGAGCTGTTTTTAGGATCGCGCAAGCGCCGTCC
>DATCGB010000133.1:0-4113 GCA_036509155.1 Candidatus Tumulicola sp.
GAGCGCCCGCTCCTGGGCGGGATGGTGCGCGATGTACTCGATCGCCTGGCCCGCGTACATGCGTTTGCCGATATGATCTTGCCCGACGATGGTCGCCGCGCCCAAGCCCATGAATGACGTCGTGAGGTAGAACGCTCCGACCAGGACCATCGCCCACGCGACCGACGTGCGCGCCGCCTTCGCCGTGGGGACGGTGAAGAATCGCATCAGGATGTGCGGCAGGCCGGCAGTGCCCAGCACCAGCGCCAAGCCGAGCGAGATGAGATTCCACGCACCCACCGGACCGTGATAGAGCAGGCCGGGCTGGAGCAAATTGGTCGGCTTTCCCGCGATCGGAACCTTCGTCGCGGCCGTCAGGAACGCTCCGAGCGAGAAGTTGAAGTGCGCCATGACCAGCAGCGAAAGTCCGATTGCGGTCACCAGCAGCAGCCCGGCTTTGATGATTTGCACCCACGTCGTCGCCAGCATGCCGCCGAAGAGCACGTAGACGAGCATCAGGACGCCGACCACGCCGATGGCGACGAACTCGGGAAATTGCGGCAGCAGCAGGTTTACGATCAAGCCGCTGCCGACCATTTGCGCGATCATGTAAAAAAGCGTAATGGCGAGCGTCGAGACGGCCGCGATGGCGCGAACGCCGCGTCCGCGTAAGCGAAACGAGATCAGGTCGGCCATCGTGTACTTGCCCGCATTTCGGAGCTGCTCGGCCACCAGGAAGAGGACCGCAAGGTACGCGACCAGCCATCCGACCGAGTACATAAAGCCGTCGAAGCCGTAGAACGCGATCAAGCCGGTGATGCCGAGAAACGACGCGGCCGACATGTAATCCCCGGCGATCGCCCAGCCGTTCTGCAGGCCGCCGATGCGCCGGTGCGCGGTGTAAAATCCACGGCTGGTCGTACTCTGCCCGGAGGCCCAATAGGTGACGATCAACGTGATGCCGACGAACACGCCGAACATCAGCAGCGACGGCTGGGAACTCACGTTTTGATCTCGTGAATCTCGCGATGCCGGATGCGCGCCGCTTGGAGATCGAAGCTGCGGGCGCGCCACAGGTAGAGGGCCAGCAAAATCCACGCCATGGCGAACTGCGAGAGCGCGAAGCAGTAGGCCAGCGTAAACGGGCCTAGGACCGCGCGGCTCATCACCTGCGGCGCGAATCCCACGGATACGGGAAGCGCGAAGTAATACACGACGAAGAAGATCGTCGCTGGAATCACGAAACGACGCCGGGCGGTCACGAGCGCGCGGAACTCCGGCGCGGCGGCTAGCTCATCCCACTGCTCCGGCGTAATCGGGTGATGCTGCACGCCCACGGAGTTTTCTGCCGGGCCGCCGCAACCTCCTAAAGGTGGCCGCTCAGCTCTCGTCGGGCCAGGCGGCGAGTTCGCCGATGGCCGCGCTCTTGAGCACGCGCAGGCCCAGCATGGCGCACTTCATGCGCGTCGGGCTAATGCCGATGCCGACGTTTTCCAAAACGACGTCCTTCGAGAGTTTCGCGACCTCTTCAAGTTTCATCCCTTTAATCGATTCGGTCAGCATCGAGGCCGACGCCTGGCTGATGGCGCAGCCCTTGCCCGAGAATGCGACGTCGCGCACGACCCCGCCGGCATCCACGTTCAGCTCCATGTGGATCGTGTCGCCGCACAACGGATTGAGATCGTCGGCTTGCGCATCCGGGTGTTCGAGGTGCCCGTAGTTACGCGGATTCCGATAGTGATCCAGAATATAGTCGCGATAAAAGTCGTCCATTTTAACAGGCACTACGCCCTGGGCTCCGTGCCCCCCACGCGCTTTGCGCGCGGGGCCCCCGTACCGCGGGGCGCTTGAACGGTTCGGCTTTGAAACGTTCCCCTGGGGCGCCCCTAAAATTCGTCATCGCGTTTGTTAGAGTTTGAATACTTGGGCGGCTTTGGTTAGGGCGGCGGCGAGGACGTCGACGTCGGCGCGGGAGTTGTAGAGGTAGAACGACGCGCGAGCGGTCGACGACCAGCCCATCTTGTCCATCAGCGGCATCGTGCAGTGGTGACCGGCGCGAATGCAGACGCCCTCGGTGTCGAGGATCGACGCGAGGTCGTGCGCGTGAATGTCGGCAAAGTTAAACGAGATCACGCCCGAAACGAGGGCCGGATCGCGCGGGCCGTAGATCGCCATGCCGCGCGGCTCGAACTCGCTCAGCCGTTCGAGCGCGTAACCGGTGAGGTCGCGTTCGTGCGCGCGAATCCAGTCCATGCCGACGGTTTCGAGATATTCCACGGCGACGCCGAATGCGATTGCGTCGGCGATGTTGCTGGTTCCGGCTTCGAACCTCCAGGGCGGTTCCGCGAACGTCGCGCTCGCGTACTCGACCTGGTGGATCATGTCGCCGCCCGCGCCGAATGGCGGCATGCCTTCGAGCAGCGCGCGCTTGCCGTAGAGCACGCCGATCCCGGTCGGCCCGAGCATCTTGTGTCCGCTGAACGCGTAGAAATCCGCGTCCAGCGCTTTGACGTCGACGCGCAGGTGCGGCGCCGCTTGCGCTCCGTCGACGACGACCACCGCGCCGGCGGCGTGGGCGCGCGGGATTACGACGTCGAGCGGAGCGATCGTCCCCAGCGTGTTGCTGACGTGACCGATGGCGACGAGTTTGCAGCCGTCGAGCAGCGCGTCGAGGTCGTCAAGGATTAATACTCCGCGCTCGTCCGCCGGGATGAACCGCAGCTCGGCGCCGGTGCGCTCGGCCAGCAGCTGCCAGGGCACCAGATCCGAATGATGCTCGAGTTCGGTCAGCAGGATGACGTCGCCCGCTTTGACGTTGGTCGAACCCCAGCTATAGGCGACCAAATTGATCGCTTCGGTGGCGTTGCGCACCCAAACGATTTCCCGGTCGCCGGCGTTGACGAAGCGTGCCAGTTTGACGCGGGCCGCCTCGAACTCGGCGGTGGCGCGTTCGGCGATTTCGTAAACCCCGCGGTGAATGTTCGCGTTATACTGCTCGTAGTAGTCGACCAGCGCGTTAATGACCGCGCGCGGCTTCTGCGACGTCGCGGCTGAGTCTAAGTACACCAGCCGCTTGCCGCGCGACGTCGGCCGGGCCAGGATCGGGAAGTCCGCAACGATGCGCGCGAGCTTCGCATCGTCGAACGCCGGCGCGGGATGGATCGTTTGCGTCACGGGATTTTGGCCTGGAGCGCGGTTCGGATTTCGTCACGCAGGGCGTTGGTCGGAAAGCGCGCGATCGCCGGTTCGAAGAAGCCCAGCGCGATCATGCGTTCGGCCGCGTTGCGTTCGATGCCGCGGCTCTCCATGTAGAAGATCTGTTCGCCGTCGAGCGCGCCGACGGTCGCGCCGTGATAGGCTTTGACGTCGTTTGCCGCAATTTCAAGCGCGGGGACCGAGTCGATGTGCGCCTTGGGCGATAGCAGTAAGGCGTCGTCGCGCAAGTTTGCATTGCTGCCCTGAGCGTTGGCCGCGATGCGGATGTTGCCCAGGAAGCGCGCCTGTCCGCGATCCACGGCAGCCGATTTAACGAGCGTTTCGGACTGCGAGTCGCCGACCGCGTGATCGACACTGCTGACGATGTCCACGTGCTGCGAACCTTGCGGGAAGAAGAGGGCGGTGACGTGCGCGTCGACGCCCGGCCGGTCGATCGCTACCGACAGATCGGTGACGACCAGCGCCCCGCCCAGCTCGGCGCAGGCCCACGAAATGCGGGCGTTGCGGCCCGGGCGGGCGGCGCGCGTTTGGAAAACTCGAGCCGCCGTCGAGAGCCGCTGGCGGCTGGCGTAGACGACTTCGGCACCTTCCTCGGTGACGATCTCGGTGGCGCCGCATACGAACGCTTCGCCGTCGCCGCCGTCGCAGCGTTCGATCACGGTTGCGTGCGTCCCGCGTTCGGCCAGAACGACCGTATACGGAAAAGCGGCCGCGCCGGCCGGTAGGTCGTAGGTGACGACGATCGGCTCCGCGGCGCCCACGTCGGCCGGCACGTACACGAACGCGCCTAATCCGGCGAAAGCCGTTGCGAGCGCGCCGAACTTCGTCGCTTGCACGGTGGTCGCGCCGAATGCACGCGCCAGTAACGGGGCGTGGAGGCGGGCGGCCGCGGCGAGATCGCAGGCGACGACGCGCGGG
>DATCGB010000134.1:0-4166 GCA_036509155.1 Candidatus Tumulicola sp.
CGAAATCACGGCCGGCGGGTTTCTTCATCGAATGGTGCGGACGATCGTCGGGACGCTGGTCGACTGCGGCACGCAGCGGCGCGATCCCCGCGAGGTGCCGGCCATTCTTGCGGCGCGCGACCGCCGTGCGGCCGGCCATACGGCGCCGCCCAACGGGCTCTATCTCGCGGGCGTGCGCTACGCGGACGGCTACGATTCCTATGCCGAGCCGCCCATCTTCCGGTGGGCGCCTACAGAATTTCGCCCAGCAGACGTTCGAGCTGACGGGTTTGGCCAAGGCTGAGCCGGCGCATGATGCGGGCGGCCCCTTCGGCGGCGGTCGCCGATGCGTCGTCCGCGAGGGTGCGGCCGGCGGCGGTGAGCACGACGCGGCTGGCCCGGGCGTCGCCCGGTTCCGGTTCGCGGCGCACGATGCCGCGTTTTTCGAGCGGAAGCACGGCGCGGGTCACGCCCGAGGCGGTGACTTCCAGCTCGGCCGCGATATCGGTCGGGCGCATCCGGCAGTCGGGGGCGGCTGCCAGCACGCGAAGCAGCCGCAGTTCGGCAAAACTCAGCCCGTGATGGCCGCCCAGGCTGCCTTCGAGCAGCCGGACGGCGGCAGCATGGGTTTTGGATAGGCATAAAAGGGCGGCGAGGGGTGCGTGTTCCATGGGCTCGAATATACTTGACTACTCAAGTATTTGTCAACTATAGAAAAAGCCTGGGATTTGCTTGACGGCGCTCGTCGCCGCCGGGTAAGATGCGGTGGCTGCGCTTGGGCCTTCGTCCGTTCGCGCGTGCTTTTGTTTCGAACTATTTTGAGGATCACTCGCGCTGATGCGGACCTATCAACAGAAAACGGCGGAGACCCAACACGACTGGTACATCGTCGACGCGGCCGGGCAGCGGCTCGGCACGCTGGCGGTGCGCATCGCTCGCGCCCTATCCGGCAAGCACAAGCCGACCTGGACGCCGCACATCGACAACGGCGATCACGTCATCGTGATCAACGCCGAGAAGGTCGAGTTGGGCGGCAACAAGCTGGATCAGAAGCTGTATTACCGCCATAGCGGCTATCCCGGCGGACTCCGCGTGCAGACGGCTCGCGAGTTGCAAAGCAAACATCCCGAACGCCTGATCGAAAAGGCCGTTCGCGGCATGCTCGCGACCAATCGCACCCGCGACGAACAGTTGGGGCGGCTCAACGTGTACGTCGGCGAGCGGCACCCCCACATCGCACAAAATCCGCAGCCGCTATTCTAGGAGCAACGCTTTGAGCGACGTCATTCAAGCCACCGGCCGCCGTAAGCGCGCCATCGCCCGCGTCTCGCTGACGCTCGGCCAAGGCGTGATCACGATCAACAAAAAGCCGGTCGAGGAGTACTTTCCGCGTCCCCAACTGCTGCAGATCGTTCGTCAGCCGTTTGAAGCGACGCAAAGCCTCTCGCGGTTCGACGTCACCGTCAAAGCCGAAGGCGGCGGCGTGACCGGTCAGGCCGGCGCCGTGCGCCACGGCATCGCGCGTGCGCTCATTGCGATGGACGAAAGCTTAAAGCCGATCATGCGCCAAAATGGATTCCTAACGCGCGCCCCGCGCGAAAAGGAATCGAAGAAGTACGGCCGCAAGCGCGCTCGCAAGCGCTTCCAGTTCAGCAAACGCTAGGCGCCGGCGGATCGATATAGTCGATTCGCGAACCGTCGTCGAAAGAGTCGTCCGTATGGGCGGCTCTTTTTCGTTTGCGCTCCGTCTGCTCGCGATCGTGCTGGGCGTGCTGGCGCTGGGGTGGCAGCCGGATGCCGCGTGGGTCGAACGCGTCTACGCCAACGGCTGGTACCCCGGCTGGGAGCACGCCGCCTTCGGAATCACCCGGTCCGTGCCGTGGTCGCTGGGCGACCTCGCGTTCGGTGCCGGCATCGCGGCGATTCTTTGGCGCATCGGCGCGTTCGTTCGGGCGCGCGGCCGTCGCCGCGGCCGTTCGAGGCCGGCGTGGTGGGTGCTGCTGTTCGATATCGCCGTAATTGCCGGCCTGTACGCGATCTGGTTCGAAGCGAGCTGGGGCTGGAACTACGCGCGCGCACCGATCGAAGCGCGCGTCCGGCTCGATCCCGCGCGCGTCACGCCGGAAGCGGCGGCCCGGCTGCGCGCCCGCGCGATCGCCGAAATGAACGCGCTCGCCGGCCCCGCGCACGCCCGCGCTAAGATACCGCTCGATTTGAAAGCGCTGCGCGACGCCTGGCTGCCGGCCGTGCGGCGCGCCGGCGACGCGTGGACGCCCGTCGTCGGCGCGGCCAAACCGACCCTCGCCAACCCGTTTATGGAAGCCACCGGAACCAGCGGGTTCATCAACCCGTTGACGCTCAACGTTCAACTCGCCGCCGACCTGCTATGGTTCGAGCTTCCGTTCGATCAGTCGCACGAGTGGAGTCACGTGGCGGCTTACGCGCGGGAGGACGAGGCCAACTACTTAGCGATCGTTACGTGCCTGCGTTCGCCCGACCCGGTGGTCCGCTATTCCGGCTGGTTCGAACTGTTTCTGTACTTGCCGCAGAAGCGGCGGTATGCGCGCCGCGAGTTCGTGCCGCTCGTGTGGAGCGATTTCGCCGCCCTGCGGCTGCGGGATTCGCACCACGTCAACGTTATGCTGGCGCACTGGACCTGGCGAACCTACAACGTTTACTTGAAAAGCAATCGGATCGCATCGGGCATTGAGAACTACAATCAGGTCACGCGCCTGATCTTGGGTGTCCCGCTCGACCGCGACGGCTTGCCCGAAGCGCGATGAATCCGTTCGACTACCTGACCGTTCTGGTTTCGATCGTCATGGGTTTGGCGATCGCCAACGTGCTCGCCGGGATCGCGACCGTCATGCACGCGCGCGATCGCATCAACGCGTACTGGCCCCCGATCGCGTGGGCGATCTGGCTGTTTGTGGTCGAGGTCCAGCACTGGTGGGCGGAATGGAGCGTGCACGAAACGCACCACTGGACCTTCGGCATTTTTCTGCTCGAAATACTCGTGCCGGTGGACCTCTTCTTGCTGTCGTCCCTGGTGCTGCCGCCGCGCGACGAAGGCGATCGGCTCGACCTTTATGCTTGGTACTTTCGCAATCGCGGATGGTTCTTCGCGTTGATGTTTTTTCTGCCGATCCTCGCCCTGGCCGAAGAACTCGCCCGGACCGGACGGATATGGTCGCCGGTCAACCTCGCTTTCTTGATCGCGTTTGCGGTCGTCGCCGCGATCGGATATCTCTGGAAGTCGCGCCGCGTGCACGAGTGGATTACCGCGCAGACGCTGGTACTCACCCTCGTATACGTCGTCGCACTCTTCCTACGCCTCTCGTGACGGCGCGCGGCTCGGCCGAAGCTTGCGGGCTTTGAGGCGGCGGACATATTTGATCGCGAGAGCGGCAGCGCACCGATGCGTGTCACGCTCCTGGCTGCCCGGGCGCGTCTGTACGCCGATCCGCAACGTGCGCTAGACGTATTGTCGCGTGTCAGCTCCGGCGACAAAACCGTGGATGCCCAGCGCGCAGCATTGCTCTCCGAAGGGTTCGCGCGTACTGGAAATTTTAGATCCGCCGATGTTCATTTAAAGCGCGCACTGTCGATCGCTGTAGACGGCGGTCCAAAAGGGCGGAATTCCGGCGGCAAGCACAGAGCGAACGACGTTTGTCGGATTAGCCGCGGGTTGCGGCCAACGGGCTGCGAGGCTAGAGCGAGGGTTCCAGATGCTGATCTTGGCGAAGCGCGATCTACATATGTACGCAGTGCGATCGTGGTCAGCTTTATTGCGCCGCCGGATGTGCACCGGCGGCTCGAAAAGTGTCTTTGCGCGAGGCGGCTCGCCGTTACCAAGAGAGTTCACGCGGGCGCTTGATGCACGCCGAACGGTCGCGTCAACTCGTCTATGCCAGTCCCCTCGTGGTGTGGGCGCTGCCGACGAACCGCTCGGGCTCCATTGTTGGCTTCCCGCAACCGCTCGATGGCTTTGGGCAAGACGTCCCAAGGCTCGTGCTTTGCTCGGCTCTGGAACAGACGCCATTGTCAGAATGTCACTATTATGGTAACATTTTGACCGTGCCCCAAAGCCACCTGGACGCCCTCTTGGAGCTCGCGGCCGAGAATGAAGGCCTCGTGACCACTCGGTCCGCGGCCGAAGCCGGCATCAGCCGCCGAACCCTGGCCGG
>DATCGB010000135.1:0-9193 GCA_036509155.1 Candidatus Tumulicola sp.
TGAATTGAGCCGACGGTTCGTGATCCCATATTTCGCTCGCCGCGCCGCCGGCGGTAACCGGAACGCGGACGCTGCCTTGGCGCGGCAGGTGGTCGACGACGACCTTACCACGCGCCTTGGTGGCGACCCTGACGGGCACGATCTCATCGGCAAAATCGCCGGCGGCATGGGTCGCGGCGGCGCGGTGATGGCTGGCGAGGGCGAAGCGATCCTGCTCCTCGCGCGTAAAGCCCATCTCGGCGGCAACCTTGCTTCCTTGCGCCGACATCGTCATCGGAAAATATTGATCCCACAGACCGTCGAAAATCATCGCGTCGACCAGCGCGCCGTCGCCGAAGCGGTATCCGAAACGCGCGTCGCGCAACAGGTAGGGCGCGTTCGACATCGATTCCATCCCGCCGGCGGCGACGACCGCGTTGGCGCCCGCGTTGATCGAACGCATCGCGTTGACGACCGCGAGCAATCCGGAGGCGCAGACTTTGTTGACCGTATCGGCCGTCACCGTCTTGGCCAAACCCGCTTTGAAGATGACCTGGCGCGCCGGATTCTGACCGGCGCCCGCCTGGAGCACCTGGCCGAAAACTGCGTGCTCGACGTCGCTGGGGTCGATCGCGGCACGCTCGACGGCGGCCGCCAAAGCGACCGCGCCCAAGGTGGTCGCGCTTAGCGGGGCGAGCGCTCCGCCGAGTTTGCCGAACGGGGTGCGAGCCATCGAGAGCACGACGGCCTTGGAGTTCGTGGAAGTCATAGCCGACCTGGGCTTCGCCCGGGCCGCGCCGCGCACCTAGGAGCGTGCCTTAGTGACGAACGACGACGGGACAGTCGTCGCATTCGAACTGGATCGTGACGTGGGTGATGCCGAACTGCGTTTGGAGACAGCGGTCAATTTCTTGGAGCACGTCGGTCGCCTCACTTAATCGGCGGTCGTCGAGCCCCACGTGCGCGGAGAGTGCGTGCGAGCCGCTTCCGATCGACCAGACGTGCAAGTCGTGAACGCCGGTGACCCCGCCGATGCGCTTGATGTGCTCGATCAGGTCGGTCGAATCGACGTCGCCCGGGACGCTTTCGAGTAACACGTTGGCGGCATCACGCATCACGCGGAAGACGCCGGCCACGATGATCGCGGCCACGAAGAGCGAGAGCGCCGGATCGATCCAAGCGGCGTGAGTAATCGCAATGACGATGCCGCCGACGATCACGGCGAGCGCCCCGAGCGCATCGCCCAGCACGTGGAACAGTGCGGCGCGCACGTTGAGGTCGCGCCGGCTTTGACGGTGGAGCACCACGCCGACGCACAGGTTGAGCGCGAGCCCGACGGCGGCGACCACGCTCATCGTGAGCGCGTGCGGTTCGACCGGTGCCGCGAATCGCTGCGCGGCGAAGTACACGATGACGACGCAGGCGACGATCAGCAGCGCCCCGTTGACCAGCGCCCCCAGCACTTCGATGCGCCCGTATCCGAACGTGCGCCGCGGATCGGCCGGCCGGGACGCGCCGACCGACGCGGCCAACGCCAGCCCCAACGCAAAAAGATCCATGCACACGTGCGCCGCGTCGCTGGTCAGCGCCAAACTGTGCGACCGCAGGCCGCCCCAGAACTCCAGGGCGGCAACGAATGCCGTTACGGCCAGGGCGAACGTCAGGCTGCGTCGCACCGGCACGAAGGCTAACTCTTACGTGCTTTGAGCGCGAGCGCGGCCAGCATCGCGGCGAAGGTGAGAAACGTCTTGCTCTCCGCGTCCTTGATGACCGATGGCTGCCACGTTCCGGTGCCGTCGGGCATCGGTTCGCGCTGCGGGACTACCGGCGGCACGCGCTCGCAATACCGCTCGAACGCCTCGCCGAACTGCGCGCGCAGAAACCGTTCCTCGTGCGGCACGATGACGGCGTAGACGCCGGCCATCACCGCCAGCGAGCCGGCGATCCACGCGCAACGCGCGGCCGGTGAATTCTTCCCGGTAAACGCGATCGCGAAGCCGGCGGCGGTGATGAAGTTTCCGACGTAGAGCGGATTACGAACGTAGCCGTACGGACCGGCGGTGACCAACTCGGGCGCGCTGACCGCGTCGCCCCGGGTCGTGACGCCGCTGTAGCCGACCGCCCAGCAGCGCACCAGCTCGCCGGCAATTGCAACCGGCAAGCCGACCGTGACGCTGGCCGCGCTCGGCTTTCCGAAGATCGCCAGCAGCGCCGCGGGGATGGCCAGCAGCGGACCGCGATGTTTGAACACGAAGACTTGGAGATCGTCGGCAGGCAGGTCGGGCATAGGGTCGCGCTCTTATGAGGCGGAGGCGGGTTTTCCCGCGGCTTCCCGTGCCGCTCGATAGATTTCGCGTAGCGAAGCGACCGGCTGCACCGCCGGGCGCCACCCCGTGCGCGCACGCAGTTTCTCGGCGCTGCCGACGAATACGGGCACGTCCGCCGGGCGCATGCGTTCGGGATCTTCGCGCACCTCGACCGGGACGTGGGCGATCGTAATCAACTCGCGCAGAAGGTCGCGAATCGCGATCGCCGTTCCACTGCAGACGTTGTAGATCGCACCCGACTCGCCGTCGCGGGCGAGCGCCAGATAAGCGGCGACCACGTCACGCACGTCCAAAAAGTCTCGCGCCGCACTGAGATTGCCGACTGCGAGCAGCGGCTTCGCGCCCGCCGCGATGGCCGCTAGCTGCTTGGCGAAACTCGCAACCACGAACCGGTCGCTTTGCCCGGGACCGATGTGATTGAACGCGCGCGCGACGACGGCGTCCAAACCGAGCCCGCGCGTTTCGGCCAGCAGGATCGCCTCGGCCGCCGCCTTGCTGGCCGCGTACGGGCTGGCCGGGCGCGGCACCAGCGTCTCGCGCAGCGGGAAGTCGCCGGGCTCGCGCGCACCGTACACTTCGGCCGAGCTGGTAAAGACGATGCGCGGCATCGGACCGCCGCCCGCCGCGTACTCCCGGACGGCTGCGGCCAGCCGGGCCGTCCCGATGACGTTGGTTTCGTAGGTCGCCAGCGGCGACGCAAACGAGTCCGGCACGAACGTTTGCGCGGCCAGATGAAAGACGACGTCCGGCTTGGCGATGTCGAGCGCGGCACGTATCGCGGCGGCGTCCGCCAGGTCGAGCGGGAGAAACGGCCCCGATCCGTCGCGCGGACCACCGCACGCGAGAACCTCGGCGCCCTGCGCCCGCAAGGCTTCGACCAGATAGCGGCCCACGAAACCGCTCGCGCCGGTGACCAGAGTGCGCACGTTCGCCGTCCCGGGGCTAGGCGCGCTCGGAGAGACGGTCGATGTCGGCTTCGACCATCATCGCCACGAGCCGTTCGAAGGCGACTTCGGGCACCCAACCGAGTTTTTGCCGGGCTTTCTCGGGACTCCCGATCAGCAAGTCGACCTCGGCCGGCCGGACGAAACGCGAGTCGGTCACGACGTAGGGCTCGTACGAGCCCAATCCGGCGATCTCGAATGCGATCCGCACGAACTCGCGCACGCTGTGCGTGCGCCCGGTGGCAATCACGTAGTCGTCGGGTTCCTCGGCTTGGAGCATCAGCCACATGGCGCGAACGTAGTCGCCGGCAAATCCCCAGTCGCGCTGCGCGTCGAGGTTGCCGAGATGGAGTTTGTGGGCCAATCCCAGCTTGATGCGCGCCACCCCGTCGGAAATCTTGCGCGTTACGAACTCTTTGCCGCGGCGCGGCGATTCGTGATTGAAGAGCATTCCGCTGCATGCAAAAAGGTCGAACGACTCCCGGTAGTTTACGGTAATCCAATGACCGTACACTTTTGCGACGCCGTACGGGCTGCGCGGATAGAACGGCGTCGTCTCGGTTTGCGGGACCTCGCAGACCTTGCCGAACATCTCGGAGCTCGAGGCTTGATAGAAGCGAATTCCTTGGTCGACGTGCCGTACGGCCTCGAGTACCCGGGTCACGCCCAGCGCCGTGAACTCGCCGGTAAGCACCGGCTGATTCCACGACGTCGGAACGAAGGATTGAGCGGCGAGGTTGTAGACCTCGTGGGGGCGCACGTCGCTGACGATCGTCGTCATCGACGTTTGGTCGAGCAGATCCCCCGAAACGATTTCGATATCGTCGACGATGTGCTCGATGCGCTCGTGCACCTCGGTGCTCGTGCGACGCGTCATTCCGACGACGCGATAGTCCTTTTCCAGGAGCAGCTCGGCCAAGTACGAGCCGTCTTGCCCGGTTATGCCGGTTATGAGTGCGGTTTTTTGCAACGTAGCTCCAAATCTAGGTGAGAATGCGTTCCGACCGGGCTTCGCGCCCGAGGCGTTGGGCCAACGTGACCGCGACGAACGCCGCGACCTCGCTGGGCAGCGTTCCGCGGCCGAAGCCGGCGTCGTAGCCGAGTTCGCTGGCCATCAGGTTCGTGACGCGCGGGCCGCCGCAGACGAGCACGACCCGGTCGCGAAGGCCTTCGGCCTCCATCAACTCGACCAGTTCGGTAAAATTCTTGACGTCGCTGCCCTTTTGGGTGACGACTTGCGAGGCCAGAATCGCATCCACGCCGTTTTCTTTCGTGAACCGCACCAAGTCTTCGGCCGCGACCTGGCTACCGAGATTGTAGGTCTCGAACGTATGGTAACGCTCGAGGCCGTAATCGCCCTTATAGCCCTTCATGTTGAGAATCGCATCGATCCCAACAGTATGCGCGTCGGTGCCGATGCACGCGCCGGCCACGCGAACCTTTCGCCCGATCCGCTCGGAAACGAACGCGTCGACTTCTTCCATCGTCATCGCGTGCCCGCGCGAAGACGGCGCCTTGATGCTCTCGACGTCGACCGACTGCGGGGTGCTGGCGTAGACCACGAAAAACGAGAAACCGTCCGCAATCCGGCGGCCCTCGACGACCTGGACGTCGGAAAAGCCCATCTTTGCGACCAGTTGGCGAGCAGCTTCGTCGGCGGCTTCGCTCCAGTCGACGGGCAGCGTAAACGACATCTGCACTTTACCGTCGTTCATCGTATCGCCGTACGGCTTGACGAATTTGCCCATCAGGCGGAGACCAGCTCGCGCCGCAGCGCTTCGTCGAACGGGTTGAAGTAGTCGGCGGCGCGCTCGAAGACGCCGTCGAAGCCGCGCCCGCCGTCGGGCGAACGCTTGACGTCGGCAAACACCGCCGCCTCGATGGCGCCCATCAGCCCGGTACCGCCAACCCGGTTCAGCAGCGCTTCGCAGCCGGTTAGGACGTCGTGCGCGCGCCGCTCGATCTTGCCGCCGGGCCGGATCGTAATCTCGTCGCCGAAGTGCCGGGCGGTGTTCATAACGTAGCGCGCGTTCTCGATCGACAGCGCGCGGTCGCCGAGATAGGGCGTGTGAATCGCTTCGGTAAGCATCCCGCACAAGTGAATCGTCTGACCGGTCATGACCGACGTCAGGTTGAATAGCGCGTCGATCAAGTGCCCTTTGAAAATGTCGCCGGTCATGTGTTTGGTCGGCGGCATGTATTTCAACGGCGCGTTCGCGAAAATTTGGCGCGTCAGTTGCGCTTGCGCGACCTGGTAGAGAAAACCGTCTTCCAAATCGGGGTCGATTTCGTAGGCGTCGCCCAAGCCGATCTGCGCGTCGGGCATGCCCGCCCGGTGAGCGAACTCTTCGTTGATAAACTGCGATGCGAGCACGGCCGGGGCTTGATCGACGGCGTCGGCGGTCGTGAGATAGTTGTCTTCGCCGGTATTGATGATGATGCCGGAGTAGGCGTTGAGCATGCGGCTGAAGTGCTGGTCGATGAAGGTGCGCTTCATGTTGATGTCGCGGAACAGGATGCCGTACATGGAGTCGTTGAGCAGCATGTCGAGACGTTCGAGCGCGGCCATCGCGGCAATCTCGGGCATGCACAGGCCGCTGGCGTAGTTCGTCAGCATCACGTAGCGGCCGAGCGATTCGGCGACCTCGTCGAGCGCGTCGCGCATGATGCGAAAGTTGGCTTGGGTCGCGTACGTGCCGCCGAACCCTTCGGTCGTCGGCCCGAACGGAACGAAATCGAGCAGCGACTGACCCGTCGAGCGAATGACGGCGATGATTTGCGCGCCCGCCTGGGCCGCGGCGACGGCCGCCGCGCGATCTTCGTAGATGTTCCCGCTGGCGACGATGACGTAGAGCAGCGGCGTGGGAAGCTGCCCGAGGCGCTCGAGTTTGCCCGACCGCTCTTCGCGCCGTCCGCGGATGCGGGCCAGCGCGCCGTCGACCAGCGGCCGCAGCGCGCCCCGGGCGGCTGCGTCGGGAACGGCGGAAAACTCCTCGAGGCCATAACGGCCGGCCGCCAGCGCCGCGCCGAGCGCGGCCGGATCGAGACCCGTTTCGGCCACGCCCTTGCCGAACGCCAGGGCCGCACCGCGCCCGCGTTCGGCCAGCGGGAGCGAATCGACGATCAGGTTGGGGACCGGAATTTCGTCGGCGCCGACGCCGTCGACCCCCAGAAGCCGCAGGACCGCGCGCTCGACCGACACCGTCGAGTGGGCGGCGATAAAGGCTTCGACTGGGGCCACGATGGCCGAAGCCAGCGCGCGGCAGCGGCCCACGGCCGAGCCATCGATCCGTAATTCCATGCTACGTCTTATCTTACGGGCTGGGCGGTATGCCGCTCAAGCCCCGTTGTGAAATGAATGGACATTTGTTCCATGCAGTTTCTTCCTGCTTCTACGCGGCTGGTTTCACGGCGAGGTGATCCTCGCCGCCAGAGCCGTCCGCTCCACAGGCTGACCCGGCCCAACTCTCCGGGTTACCCCTGGTACTGGGGCAGAGTCGCGCGAGATTGCGCGCCGCGTTCACGTCGCGGTCGTGGGACGCGCCGCACGATGCGCACGTCCAGGTACGCTCGGCCAGCGTAAGGGATCCGTTCTTCATGCCACACGACGAGCAGAGTTTCGAACTTGCGAACCAGCGGTCTGCGACGATCACGGTCGAACCGGCCATTGCCGCCTTGTACTCCAACTGCCGCCGGAACTCGCCGAAACCCATGTCCCCAGTCGCTCGTGAAAGATGCCGGTTTGACAGCATCCCGGTCACGTTAAGGTTCTCGATCACGATGGTCGCGTAACGCGTCAAGTCGGTCGTGAGCTTATGCAGCACGTCGGCTCGGATGTCGGCGATACGCCGATGCAGTCGTGCCAGCTTGGTTTTCGCTTTGACACGATTGTTCGAACCGCGCTGCTTGCGCGTAAATGCGCGCGATAGCCGTTTGAGTTTTTGCAAATACCTCCGTAGCGGTTTGGGTGCGACGACTTTGGGCGTCTCATCGCTAAACGTCGCAAGTGCCGTGATGCCCAGATCGACGCCCACGACCGTGCGGTCCGTGCGACTCTCCGGCTGGTGTTCGAGGTCGATGGAAAAACTCGCGTACCACGCATCGGCTTGCCGGGAAATCGTCACCGCGAGAATGCGCCCAGCAAAACGCACCTCCTCGCGCATAGCTACCCAGCCGACGATGGGGAGCCTCACCCGCTTGCCGACGGTCGGTACCGCATTCGGGTGCCTCTCGTCCGGGCCGTTATCGGCGCGGAAGCTGTCGTGAGCGCCCTTCTTCTTGAACTTCGGCACGCGAACGCGCTTCCAGGGTAGCTCGCCGTGGCGGTATTTCTTGAGATCGTCAAAGAAGTTGGCATACGCGCTGCCGAGATTCTTGATCGCCTGCTGCGGCGCGTTCTTCGTCACCTCACGCATCCAGGGGAAGTCGGTATCCTTGCAGGCATTGAGTGCTTTGCGAAGCGCCGCCTCGGATGGTTTCTTGCCTGCGCGGTACTGCCGCTGCCATTGCGCGAGGGCCCAATTATAGGCAAAACGTGCGACACCACAGGCGCGACCAAAATACCGCTCTTGGTCGGCCGTCGGAACCAGTCGGACACGATGCGCGAGGATCACGCCAGAGGTTCCCGGGCCAGCGCCCGTTCGATACTGATCGCCCGATTGCGCGCCGAACGACGCCCATACATGCGTGCACAAAAGCTCGTGAGCACGGAAATCATGTCTGGCACGAGATCATCGTTCATTTCTGCTGCATCGACGACGATGAGACGGCGGCCGGATGCAGCCAGCGCCGCTTCCAAGTATTCCGAGCCGAATCGCGCAAAACGATCTCGATGCTCGACCACGATTGCGCCAACCTTTGCATCCGACAGCAGCCGCAACAGTTTGCGCCGTTTGCCGTTCAATCCCGAGCCTACCTCAGCAACCGATTCGATTACGTGCAAATCCTGTTCGGCCGCAAACCGTGACAGCCGCGCAAGCTGCCGGTCGAGATCGTTACGCTGGTCGTGGCTGCTCACGCGCGCGTAGAGCGCGACGGTCGATGGCTTTTCGTCCATCGGCGCGTCCACCAGAATCGTTCCGCCCGGCATTTGGCGCCAGGGAACCGGCATCGCGTCGTCCTTGACCCAGCGCCAGGCCGTCTTGTAGGCAATCCCTTGGCGACGCGCCCACTCCGGCAGTTTCACCCATCCAGCGTATCATACGAACGCACGTTTGGCAACAGTAGGGCATCCTCTGGTCAACAGTCGCGTACCCTCACCCGGGCGATGACGTGGCGGCCCGATGGCCGTGCAGCGCCTGCCAGCCGAGGGCGGCCGCCACGGCGACCGCCGTGAGCGCGTTCCCCACGGCGATGACGTTGACGACCTGCATCAGCGACGCGTGCGCCAGGACGATTGCCAGCAGCGTGCCGGCGGCTCCGACGATTAAGGGCGCCGCAAACGCGATCCGATGGGTCGCGATGCCGTACGACCCCAGTACCGTGCTCGTCGCCAAGAACATCATGGCGATGCTGTAGGGCATCAGCAGCGGTTCGGCGGCGTCGAAAGCGTGACCGGCCAGCGCGTGGAGCAGCACGATCCCAAAGAACTTCAGGGCGATCAACCCGGCGATCGAAATGGCAAACAGAATGCCGACGCACATCGCCAGCGCGTACCGCGTGCGCTCGCCGCGCACGTGACGTTCGGTCGCCTGCGGCAGCAGCACCGTCGGAACGAACCCGACCGAGAAGAGCAGCACCTTTCCGCCCAGCGCGGCGACCGAATAAATGCCGGCCTGATCGGCATCGAAAAAATGCTTGACGAGAATGATGTCGGCCGAACCGATCAGCGCGCCGGCCAGCGTGATCGCCGCCGAGCCCACACCGCTGACGGCGATGCGCCGCCAGTCGTACCGAATGCTGCAATCCGAAACCCCGCCGTAGCGCGCGAAGAGGGTCATCGAA
>DATCGB010000136.1:0-13443 GCA_036509155.1 Candidatus Tumulicola sp.
CGCGACGACCTGGCAGTCCGACGTCGCTTCGGTGAAGCCCGGGGGCGTGGTGCTGCACGAGGCGTCTTACTCGGTCGCCGGCGAGACGCTGCGCGACGACTTGACCTACTACGCCGTTCCCTTCGCAGCGCTTGCCAAGGAGCACTTCGCGGACAAAGGCGACTTGCGCAAGTATCTGATGAACATGATTTACGTCGGCGCGCTGGCGCAGCTCCTCGGCATATCGGCCGAGACGCTCGAAGACGGGCTCAAAGCGCAGTTCCGCACCAAAGCGGCCGCCGTCGAGCTGAATATGAACGCGATTCGCGTCGGTGCGGAGTACGCGCGCGAACACTTCGAAAAGCGCGATCCGTATCGGCTCGAACCGATGACCGGCAAGACCGAAGGGCTGCTGTTCATGGAAGGCAATCGCGCGTCGGCACTGGGCTGCGTGATGGGCGGCTGCACGGTGGCGGCGTGGTACCCGATTACGCCGTCGTCGTCGCTCGTTGAGTACTTCATTCAATACTGCGAGAAGTACCGAGTCGATAAGGAAAGCGGGGAGCGCAAGTTCGCGATCCTGCAGGCCGAGGACGAACTGGCCGCCGCCGGCATGGTCTTCGGGGCCGGCTGGGCCGGCGCGCGCGCGATGACGTCCACGTCGGGACCGGGCGTCTCGCTGATGGCCGAGTACGCCGGCTATGGATATTTTGCGGAAGTCCCGGGCGTGATTTTCGACGTCCAGCGCGCCGGGCCGTCGACCGGCCTGCCGACGCGCACGATGCAGGGCGACGTCGCGTTCGCGTACAGCCTGTCCCACGGCGACACCAAACACATCGTGCTGCTGCCCGCCACCATCGGCGAAGCCTACGAATTCGGAATGGAAGCGTTCGACTTAGCCGAGCGCTTTCAGACGCCGGTATTCGTCCTGAGCGACCTCGATCTCGGCATGAACTCGTGGCTGGCGCCGCCGTTGCCGTACCCCGAGAAACCGTTCGACCGTGGGAAAGTGCTCACGGCCGATGATCTCAATCGGGTTCCGTCGTGGGGTCGTTACCGCGACGTCGACAAGGACGGCATTCCGTACCGTACGCTGCCGGGGACGAAACACTCGAACGCCGGCTTCTTCACGCGCGGCACGGGCCATGACGAAGAGGCGCGGTACTCGGAACTGCCCGACGTGTGGAAGCGAAATCTCGATCGCCTAACGCGCAAACACGAAACGGCGCGCACCGCCGTGCCGTCCCCGATCGTCGACGGCAAGGGTCATCGTCTCGCAATCCTGGCGTACGGAACCACCCACCACGCGGTCGTCGAGGCGCGCGACCGCTTGCGTGAGGCCGGAATCGAAACCGACTACGTTCGCGTTCGTGCGTTGCCGCTGTCGCCCGAAATCGCCACCTTCATTCAACGGTACGACCGGGTGTACGTCGTCGAACAGAATCGCGACGGGCAGCTGTACGGGATTCTGCGCACCGAGCTTCCGACGCATTTGGTGCAGCGTCTGGAATCCATCCGTCACTACAACGGCGTGCCGATCGACGCGCACGCCATCATCGATCCCGTGCTCGCCGCCGAACGCGAGCCGGCGGTCGTCGCGGAGTAATCATGACCGTCAATCTCATCGGCCTCGCGCGCGACGTGTACAAAGGCATGCCGACGACCTTATGCGCCGGGTGCGGCCACAACTCGATCACCAACCATCTGATCAAGGCGCTCTACGAGTACGGCGCCGAGCCGCACAAGCTCGCCAAGATGAGCGGCATCGGCTGCTCGTCGAAAACGCCGGCCTATTTCGTCGAGCAGGCCCACGGATTCAACGGCCTGCACGGCCGCATGCCGTCGGCCGCCACCGGCGCGAAGGTCGCCAACCGCGAGCTGCTCGTGCTGGGCATTAGCGGCGACGGCGATACCGCCAGCATCGGGCTCGGGCAGTACTGTCATATGATTCGGCGCAACGTCGACCTCACGTACATCGTCGAGAACAACGGCTGCTACGGGTTGACCAAGGGCCAGTTTTCCGCGACGGCCGACGTCGGTTCCACCCAGAAGGGCGGGAAGGTCAACGAGTACGCGACCATCGACGTCTGCGGGCTGGCCATCGAACTGGGGGCGACCTTCGTGGCGCGCTCGTTCTCCGGCGACGGAAAGCAGCTCGTACCGCTGCTGCAGGCCGCGTTTTCGCATCGGGGGACGGCGATTCTCGACATCGTCAGCCCGTGCGTGACCTTCAACGATCACGAAGGTTCGACCAAGAGCTACGCGTACGTGAAGGATCACGACGTCGTGCTGCACACGGCCGACTACATCGCCGGGGGTCGCGAAATCGTCGTCGACTACGAGCCGGGGGACGTGCGCGACGTCGAACTCGAAGACGGTTCGCACGTGCTCCTGCGCAAGCTGGACCTCGATTACGACCCGACCGATTCGCTCCTCGCGCTGCGGACGATTCACGAAGCGACCGGTCGCGGTGAGTTCGTAACCGGGTTGCTATACGTCGACACGAACGCCCAAGATTTGTGCGAGCGCGAGCGGCTGCCGCGAACTCCGTTAGTCGGCCTAGAAGAAGAGTCGCTCCGAATCGATCGCGACGAGTGGGAACGGCTCATGCATCCATGAGGGCCGAACCCTGAGCGGTCGGAGTTGGGTCGCGTTCACCCTTCTGAGCGCGACCTTTTTTATGCTGCTCGTGGATTTTTCGATCGTGTCGATCGCCCTGCCGTCGATCGAAAGCGAACTGCACTTGAGCGGGGTCCAAGGCCAGTGGATCGTCAGCACGTACGCGATCTTTCTGGCCGGTTTTCTGATGTTGACCGGGCGGTGCGCCGACTTGTACGGCCGGTACCGGTTCTTCGTCGTCGGGTTGGTCGTCTTCACCACCGCTTCGCTGCTTGGCGGCCTGGCGCGCGACGGCGGGTTCCTGATCGCGATGCGGGCGGTCCAGGGGCTCGGCGCTGCGATCGTCAATCCGGCCGCGCTGGCGATCGTCCTCTCCATGTTTCCGCCCGGGCCGGCGCGTTCTAAAGCGATCGCGATGTGGGGCACGATCGGCAGCGCCGGCATAGCGGCCGGCATGCTGTTCGGCGGCGTGCTCGTCCAATACTTGGGCTGGCGGTCGGTGCTGTTCGTGAACGTGCCGTTCGCGATTGCGATCCTCGCGACCGTGCGATTCTTCGTTCCGCGCGACCACGGAATGGACCGTCGCCCGAAACTCGACGTAGCCGGCGCGATTCTGCTGACGAGCGCGCTCGTCACGTTCGTCTATACGGTCGAGTCGATTCCGGCGCGCGGCTTTACTTCCCCGTCGACCCTGATGGGTCTAGCACTCACGCTCGTGCTGCTCGGCGCGTTGACGTTCGTGGAACGGCGCGCGACGGAACCAATTTTACCGGCGCGTTTGTTTCGTTATCCCGACCTGCTTTCCGGCGCCGCCGTCGTCATGCTGCAGCCGATGTCGTACGCGGGCGTATTGGTTTTTACGTCGATTTACGCCCAGCGAGTCGGCGGTTACGACGCGCTGATGGCCGGACTAGCTTTCTTGCCGTCGTCGCTGATCGTCTCGTTTTTCGCCGCTCCTCTGACGATGCCGATCGCGCGCGCAATCGGCGTGCGAACGATGGGTATCGTCACCTGCGTCGTCATGGTTGCCGGCGAGTCGATTCTCCTATTCCTGCAGCCGGACTCGTCGTATTGGGCGGTTATTTTTCCGGCCACCTGCATCGGCGGGTTCGGAGGTATGCTCGCGTATCAGAGCGGCATGATCGCCGGCCTCGGCCACGTCGAGGATGCCGATGAAGGCAGCGCCTCGGCAACGCTGAGTTTCGCGTTGCAGTTGGGCATCGGTTTTGGCGTGGCTTTCGGTGCGGCCGCCGAGGACTTGCGCGCGAACGTCCTGCTGCGCGCCGGCGCCGCGCCGGACGCCGCGCTCGCGCAGGGGCTGCACGCGGCATTCGTCGTGTGCTTGGTTTTCGGCGTCGGCACGCTGATCGCGGTCCTCGGGCTGCGGCACGCGAATACCGCGGAGCTGCCGTTGCGCCGCTATCTGGCCTTTGGAAAGCTGCACCATCGCGCGGCGGCCACCGAGCCGTAGCGCTAAGCCGGCGGCGCTACGCCGGGTCGCCGGGTCCGCGCAGCCGTTGTTTGATGATGTCGCTGAGCGTGCGCTCGACGTGCTGCAACGATGCGTTTTCCGTGCGAAGCTTTTCCAGGCTGCGGCGCAGGGATTGCGCCAAGAGATGATCGTACGCGAGCGCCGCCCCGCCGGCCAGTCCGCGCAGGCTGCGCCGTTCGTCTGGATCGAGATCTTCGCCGCCGCTGTGTCCGCCGTATAAGGCGATCGCTTCGACCCGATTTCCGATCGCGATCGGGACGGCGTAGAGCGGCTGCTGCGTGCCGGCCGGCAAATCGGCGCGCGGCCATCGCAAGTCGCTTATGTCGACCGGCTCGCGCTCCGCCCGCAGGCGAACCACCAGGTGATCGTCGGCCGCCAACTCGGCGGCGTCGTGCGCGCGCCAGCCTTCCGCGGCCGATCGAACGTAGCGTTCGCGGCTTTCGTCGAACACGAAAACGGCAGCCGAAGCCAGGTCGAGCGCGTCGGTTGGCTCGGCCACGAGCATCTCGTCAACCAGGTCCCTTGAGGTCGCGTGCGGCAGCGTGGCGGCGGCGCGTTCGAGGCGCGCCTCGGCGGCGTGCCGCCTGCGAAACAACACCACGTCGATGAATTTGTCCAAGCGGCCGTGCAGGGCGTTGAGCGAAAGTCCGATGATCACGGCCGCCACGATTTCGAGGACCGTCGCGAGGCCGCCGCGTTCGAGCAGTTTTCCGAAAAGGTATTCGATCAACGTGAAAATGCTGACGGCAAAGACCGTCAGAACGGTGTAGACGAGCGTGCGCCCAACGATGAAGTTGACGTCGATCACGCGGTGACGAATGACGCCGTACGCCACCGCCAGCGCCAGCAGTACGGCCGAAAACGCAAACGCGAAGTACAAGAACAGCACCTGGTCGGCGTTGCTCGTCTGCACTGCGCCGAAGTCGGCTACGGTGGTCGTCACGACCAGCAGAACGAAGGCGGCGAGCGTCGGCGCAAGCCGGCTGCGAACGTTCCCGAGACTGGTGAAATACGTCGAGATCAGCGCGATCAGGGCCGCCAAGTTGGGGAATCCCGGCACGACGTAGTCCTGCGCAAACAGTATCCAGGCCGGCGGCGCCGACGGTGCGAGCCAGATGCTGCAATCGACATAGATGTAGACGGCCGCCGCCGCGATGCCGGCGGGCACGGCCAGGCGGTCGATCAAGCGATTGAGCCCGCGCGGGTCGTCGGCGGGAAACCGGCTGGCGAAGATCATCGTCCCCGCGGCTTGCAGCGCGTAGATCAGCGCCACCGCAATTTCGAACCCGAGCCCGAAGGATTGCGGACCGTGCTGCGCCCGGCGCATGAGAATTTCGGGCAGCAGCAAGGGCGGAGCGATCAGTGCAAATCCCCACGTCATCCGGCTCGGACGCAACAGCACGAGCGCGAGACTGACCGCACCCAGCGCCAGCCCGGCAAACGCGTAGGACAAGTCGGCCATTCCGTAGAGCCACGGAAGCTCCACCGGGGTCAGCGCGACCGTGCGCGCGATTCCTTGGTGTATCACCGGCAGTTGCAACGTGGTGCCTGGGTCGACCCACTCGTTGAGAACGGCGTTTAAGCGTCCGCCTACGGAGAGGCTTTCGTAGACGATCCGGTCGCCCGGTACGACGCCCGCTTTGGCGGCGGGCAACCCCGGCTCGACCGCAATGATCGTCACGCCGTCGGGTCCGAGGTTGAACCCGTATTCCGCGGCCGGCCGCTCGTAGCTGATCAGCACCGTTACGAATCCGGCTAACTCAAAGAGCCCGATCAGGACCACGACGGCAATCCGAAGCCCGCGCATCATGCGGCTTTCGGCCGGCGTTTGTTGTAGCGGGCGAAAACGGCGTACGCGGGCAAACCGGTCAGCAATATTCCCAGCCCGATCGACGTGTCGAGCGGCGATTTCACCAGCACGTCGCCGACGATCGCCCACGCGGCAACCAGAAACAGCGCGGTCGTCCACGGGTGGCCGGGCATGCGAAAGTACGGCTGCGGCGCGCCGTCGCGCGCGTCGCGGTTGCGAAAAACGACCAGCGCGATCGCGGAAAGACCGAAAAACGTGTAATCGACGCTCGTGACGTAGTTGAGGATTTGATCGTATCGGCCGGAAAACGCGATGACCGCGGCGACGACGCCTTGGAGAACGATCGCGATTACCGGCACGTGCGTACGCGGATCGACCCACGCGAGCTGGCGAAAGAACGTCTTGTCGGCCGCCATTTGAAAGTAGACGCGCGGCGACGTAAGAATTTGATTGCTGAGAAACCCGAGGGTCGACAACGCCACGACGATCGCCATGATGCGGGCGCCGATCGGCCCGAAGGCGAGCTGGGCGACCGCCGAAGCCGGCGTTCTCGTCGCGGCTAAACCGTTCGGCCCCAGAACGCGCAGGCACACGGCGTTGACCGCGAGGTATAGCGCGACGACGCACAGGACGCCGATCAACATGCCGCGTGGGAGCGTCTTTGCGGGCTCTTTCAACTCGGCCGACATGAAGCTCGCGGTTTGCCATCCGCTGTACGCAAATAGCACCGGGACCATGGCCAGGCCCATCGCGGCGATCGTCGCACCCCCGGCGAAAGCGCGCGGCAGCGCCGCGCCGCCGGCGCCGTGGGGCGCGAGTAAACCGACCGCCACGAAGCCGCCGATCGCCGCGATTTTGAGCACCATGAAAACGTTCTGCGTCGACGCTCCGGTTCGAACGCCCAGCGCGTTGATCAGGGTGAAGGCGGCGATCGCGGCGATGCCGAGTGCCTTGGTCGAGACGTGAAGCCCGGTCAGCGGCTCGAAGTAGTTGGAGAAGGTGACGGCCGCCGCCGCCATGCCGCCGCTCTGCGAGACCAGCAGCAGCGTCCATCCGTACGCGAACGCCAATGCCGGGTGAAACGCATCCCGCATGTAGGCGTAAAGGCCGCCGTCGTGCGGCCGCCGGGCCGCCAGTTCGGCAAAAACTCCGCCGCCTAGCAACGCGATGGCGCCGCCTGCGGCCCAGACGATCATGATCAGCAACGCGGTCGGCACCTGCCGCGCGACGACCGAGGGATTCATGAAAATCCCCGAGCCGACGATCCCGCCCATGACGATCAGTGCGGCATCGCGAGTTCCGAGCCGCCGTAAAAGGTGCGCTCGCCGCATCCTCACATCCTTGGTGAGGCCGGCGCGAACACCCTGCCCGCGAACTCTTCGACGATCGACGTAAACTCTTCGACGTGCCGCAGCGGTGCGGTGTGATCGGAACCTCGAATAATTCGCAGCCGAGCCTGCGGCAAACGATGCAAAAATCGTCGTTCGTCGAGCCGAAAGGCGAGATCGTATTGCCCGTTGACGATCGTCACCGGCTTGCGGTACGTCGCGATTTCGTCGCTGGGGCGCGGGTTGGAACGGGCGATCGCGCTGGTTCGCAAAAGGACGTCGCGATCGAACGGAATGCCCTCGACGACGTCGAGCCAATAACGCGGCAGCGTCAGGTACAGCGACGCGTGCAGCAGCGCGGCGAGCCACGCGTCCGGCAGCGACTGCGTCAGGCGCACGCCCATGCCGTAGGGCCACCACTTCCACGATTCGAAATCCAGCGTGCAGCCGGCCAGTACGAGCGCGCGCGTGCGATCGGCGAAGCGCGCCGCGTAGTGCATCGCCACGAAACCGCCGAGCGAATAGCCGACGATCAGGGGTGGTGCGCCGAGCACGCCGTCGATGACGCCGTGCAAGAGCGCGTCGAGATCTTCTTGGGTAAACGGGACGTCGGCGAGCGCGCCGTGGCCGGGTAGATCCAGCGTAACCACGTGGTACCGGTGCGCCAAGATGGCCGCGTGCGGCGCCCAAATCTCACGCCCGAGCCGGATGCCGTGAAGAAAGAGAATCGGCGGATTGCGCGGGTCGCCAAACTGCGTGGTCGCGGCGTGCCGGCGCGCTTCGGCCGCCGCCGGTATGAAAATGCCGTCGGGGACGCGGAGTTGCGGCGCGTTGCTGCGAATGTTCTCCGCCATGCTTGCAGCTATCGTCCTTTCCGCCCTCACGCTCGCACAGGCGCCGCCGGACCAACCGGTCGGGACGCCCGTGCCCATGGTTCCCCTTGCCGCGCCTATTCAGCAACCCCTGGAAAATGGCGCCTGTCTCGATTCGACCCGCCCGGTGCCCCGCGTTCTCCAACCCCCGGTCGATCGCTCCATGCAGGTCGTCCGGATCGACAAGGTCGAGTCGACCGCGACGATGATGCCCGGCGAAGTGATCGGATTCATCTACACGCTAGGCGACGGCTCGACGTGGCTGGGCCAGCGCAAGGACACCTACATGTCGGCCGCCGCCGCCACCGCCATCAACCGCGTGCTGTCCATCACGCACCTGCCCGGCGACAACGTCTCACAGTTTCCCCCGCAGATGATTCACGGCGTGGCGACCAAATACACCCAGTTTTTCCGCGTCCAGATCGTGCCCTCAACGTACTCGACCCTGCAGATTCAGATCGTACCTTGCATCGCCTGGCCGGCCGGGCGAGCGCTGCCCGATCCGATGATGTAGGCGCTGTCAAGCGGGCGGGGCGGTTTTTAGCACCCGGCGCATCCGAGTGCTAGGATCGGGAGTTTAAGTCATAGCATGGACTTCGTATTGCGGAGCAAGGTCGGCGTGTTCGAGCCCAATGCCGACGTCTTCGTCGATGAAGAGGGCGGCCGAGTCGTCGCCATCATCGAGGTGGCCGGGGCCGACCCGGACACGCTGCACGTGGGCGTCGACGAGCGCCACTTGTACGTCGGCGGACGCCGCCTGGAAGCGGTGCGTTTGCGGCATGGCTCGTTCGTGCAAAAGGAAATTACGTACGGCGAGTTCGGCAAGCGCATCCATTTGCCGGTGGCAGTCGAGTACGACGACGTCGCCGCCAGCTACGCCGACGGCCTGCTCATCATCGCCCTTCCGGTCGCCGCGACGGCGTACCGGCCAACCGCCCGCACCGAACTGCGCATCTTAGTAAAGAGGACCCACTCCTAGAACTATGTCCCCGCAAAAAAAATCACCGATCGTGCCTGCGAACCTCATCGGCATTCTGCCGCTCCAGGAAGCGGTGCTGTTCCCGCACACCGTCATCCCGCTGGCCGTCGTCAAGAAGCCCGGCATTCAGCTGGTCGAGGAGGCGCTGCGCGAGGGCAAGCCGATCGGCCTGACCGTGCTCAAAGACCGCGAAATCGAAAACCCCGAGCCCGACGACATTCAGCGCATCGGAACGATCGGCATCATCCAAAAGATGCTCAAGGTACCGGACGGAACCCTGCGCTGCATCGTGGCCGGGCAGCAAGTCTTTAAGATCGAGCAGTTCACCCAAGTGTCGCCCTACATGGTTGCGGCCTATACCGAGCTGCCCGACGTGACCGTCGAAAACGAAGCGCTCGTGGCGATGCAGCGCAACCTCGGCGGCCTATTTCAAAAGCTTCTCTCGTACCTGCCGCAAGCACCGCGCGAGATGGAGATGGAAGTTCAGAACATCACCGATCCCGCGGTGCTGACGTATTTCGTCGCGTCGACGATGCGCCTCGAAACGGCCGATCGCCAGGCGCTGCTCGAAGAGCGCGATACCGGCAAGCGCATGCGCAAACTCACGCTGCTGCTCACCAAAGAGCTCGAGGTCGTCGAGCTCGGGCATAAAATCCAGAGCGACATTCAGCGCGAAATGGAGAAAAACCAGCGCGAATTCTACCTGCGTCAGCAACTGCGCGCGATTCAGGAAGAACTCGGGGAAGTCGATCCGCAGTTGGCCGAGATGAACGAGCTGCGCGAAAAAGTCGACGGCGCCGGGATGCCCGAAGACGTGAAGAAGTCGGCCGACCGCGAACTGGACCGCCTCTCGAAAGTTCCGCAGGCAAGCCCGGAATACAGCGTCATCCGGACCTACTTGGATTGGCTCATCACCCTTCCGTGGAAGAGCGAAACCGCCGACCACATCGACATCAAAGAGGCGCGCGTTATCCTCGACGAAGATCACTACGATCTCGAAAAGATCAAAGATCGAATCGTCGAGTACCTTGCCGTCGGAAAGCTCAAGAAAAAACTGACCGGCCCGATCCTGTGTTTCGTCGGGCCGCCGGGGGTCGGCAAGACGTCGCTCGGGCACTCGATCGCGCGCGCGATGGGCCGCAAGTTCGTGCGCCTTTCGGTCGGCGGCGTGCGCGACGAGGCCGAGATCCGCGGGCATCGGCGCACCTACATTGGTGCGATGCCGGGCACGATCGTGCGTGCGATCCGCGACGCGGGCACCAAAAACCCGGTGCTGATGATCGACGAAATCGACAAGGTCGGCTCCGACTTTCGGGGCGACCCGCAGTCGGCGCTGCTCGAAGTGCTCGACCCCGAACAGAACAACAACTTCCGCGATCACTACCTGGATCTGCCCTTCGACCTGTCGCAAGTGCTGTTCATCTGCACCGCCAACAGCCTCGATACGATTTCCCCGCCGCTGCGCGACCGCATGGAGATCATCGCGCTTCCCGGCTACACCGAAATGGAAAAACTCCAGATCGCCAAACGGTATCTGGTTAAGAAGCAGCGCAAGGCGAACGGTTTAAAGGAGACCCAGGCGCAGATCACCGATTCGGCCATCCGCGCGATCGTCAACGACTATACGCGCGAGGCGGGCGTCCGCAATCTCGAGCGCGAGATCGGCACCGTCTTTCGCAAGATCGCGCGGAAGATCGCCGAGTATCCGCGTTTTAAAGGCCGCATCAAGCCGGAAAACCTGACCGAATACCTGAGCCGGCCGCGCTTCTTCAACGAGGTCCGCAAGCGCGTCGCATCCGTCGGCGTGGCCACCGGCCTCGCGTATACCCCGGTCGGCGGCGACATTCTTTTCATCGAGACGCAGGTGATGCCGGGAACCGGGAAGTTGGTGCTTACCGGCCAGCTCGGCGACGTGATGAAGGAAAGCGCGCAAGCGGCCGTGTCGTTTCTGCGCTCGCGCTCGAGCGAGTTCGGTTTAGCCGAGGACTATTTCGCCAAACACGACGTGCACGTTCACGTCCCCGCCGGGGCGACGCCCAAGGACGGACCGTCGGCCGGCATCGCGCTCGCCACGTCGATCGCGTCGATTCTGACCGGCCTCAAAGTCGACCCGAACCTCGCGATGACCGGCGAAATCACGCTAACCGGCCAAGTGCTGCCGATCGGCGGCCTCAAAGAGAAAGTGCTCGGCGCCAAGCGCGCCGGGATCGGCAAGATTCTGCTGCCGTTGCGCAACGAACCCGACCTCGAGGACATCCCCAAAGAAGTCCGCGACACGATGACCTTCGTGCCGATCGAAGAACTGTCGGAAGTGCTGTTCCAGGCGCTCGGCAAACGCGTGATTTCGCCCGTCCCGCTCGGCCGCGAAACGCCCGAAAGAAACAACGTCGTTCCGATGCGCCGCAACAACGGTGCGGTCAAGCGGCCGCGCGGCCGACAATCCGCCCGCCGCCGCCCCTAGCACGTTTGCGCTAACGCGCTAAGCAACGCGGATTCCGGATCCGGTCCGGGCTTCGCCGACGATTGCGGCCATGACGCCGCTCGCGCGTAAATCGTGTGAGAGGGCGCCGGCGCGTTCGGGGGCGATCGCGATGAGCAAGCCGCCCGACGTTTGTGCGTCGGAGAGTCCCATCGCCACCGCGCCGTCGACGTGCGGATCGAAGGTCGTAAACGCGGCGTGGGCTTCGGCGTTGTGGCGCGTTCCACCCGGAATCACGCCTTCGCGAATCAGGTCGAGGACGCGCGGCATGAACGGCACGGCGGCGGCGTCGATCGTCAAGCCCACGCCGGATGCGGTGGCCATACCGCCGGCATGACCGAGCAGGCCGAAGCCGGTGACGTCGGTGGCGGCGCGGGCGCCGTGCGCGAGCATCGCTTGGGCTGCGCCGGCGTTCAACGTCGTCATCCAGCGCACGGCTTCGTCGAGGCCGTCCGATCCGATCGCGCCGCGTTTGAGCGCCGTCGTCAGAATTCCGGTTCCCAACGGTTTGGTCAACACCAGCACGTCGCCCGGCCGCGCGCCGGCGTTGGTAACGATCCGAGCGGGATCGACGATCCCGGTGACGGCCATGCCGTACTTCGGCTCGGCGTCTTTAATCGTATGTCCGCCCAAAATCGCAAAGCCGGCTTCGGCTGCAACGGCCGCGCCGCCATCGAGGATCGCCGACAGGATCGTCAACTCCAGGTCTTCCGGGAACGCGACGACGTTGAGCGCGGTCAACGGCCGCCCGCCCATCGCGTAAATATCCGACACGGCATTGGTCGCTGCAATCCGCCCGAAATCGAATGGATCGTCGACGATCGGCGGAAAAAAATCGACCGTCTGAACGATCGCCAGATCGTCGCGCAACAAAAAGACGCCGGCGTCGTCGGCGGTGTCGTATCCAACCAGCACGCGCGGATCGGGAACCGCCGCCCGCACGCGACCCAGCACGTCGCGTAGTTCGGCCGCGCCGAGCTTGGCCGCGCAGCCCGCACACGAGCTGCGTTCGGTCAGGCGGATGCGCGCGGTATCCATAGAAGGGCCTTTCTATGAAGAAGTCGTTGCTGCTCCTTCCGGGTCCGGTTACCGTCGCCCAACCCGTGCTCGAGGCGATGGCCCGGCCGATGATCAACCATCGCGGCGCCGAGTTCGGCAAGCTGCTCGAGCGCGTAAGCCGGGCACTCGCGCCGGTGTTCGGTACGCAAGCCGACGTGCTCGTGCTTGGTTCGTCGGGAACGGGCGGCCTCGAGGCAGCCCTCGCCAACTGCTTTTCGCCCGGCGACGTGCTGCTCTCGTGCGCGATCGGCGTTTTCGGCAAGCGCTTTGCGACGATCGCACGAACGTACGGCTGCACGGTCGAATCGTTCGAAACGCCGCTCGGCGCCTCGGTCGATCCGAGCGCGCTCGCAGCTCGGCTCGAAGCCGACTCCGGCCGTCGCATCGCCGGCATTCTGTTGACGCATAACGAGACGTCGAGCGGCGTGCAGAACGACATGGCTGCGCTTGCGCCGATCGTTCGCGCGCACGGCGCGATCTCGCTGGTGGATTCGGTCAGCGGGCTGGGCGCGTCGGAATTTAAGATGGACGAATGGGGCTACGACGTGGTCGTCACCGCGTCGCAGAAAGCGTTCGCCGCACCGCCCGGCCTAGCGATGGTTGCCGCCGGCGAACGCGCCCGCGTGCGAATGACGCAATCGCGCATTCCGCGCTTCTACTTCGACCTGCAGCGCGCGCGCGAATCGGCGCACGACGGGCAAACGCCGTGGACGCCGCCGATTTCGATCGTCTACGCCCTGGACGCCGCGTTAGCGCGCTATCACGCCGAGGGGATGACCGCGTCGTTCGAGCGTCACGAACGCTACGCCCGTGCCGTGCGCGCCGG
>DATCGB010000137.1:0-7518 GCA_036509155.1 Candidatus Tumulicola sp.
GACGTGCGAACGTCGATTCATCGAGCCGCTGGGCCAGAAAGCTGGTCGTCGTGTCGCCGGCGCGAAAGGCGGCGTCGCGCGCGATCCACAGCAACAGCGGGAGGTTGGTGGCGACGCCGTCGACCCCGAAATCCTCGACGGCCCGTTCGAAGCGCGCGATCGCATGCGCGCGATCGGTGCCGTAGACGATCAGTTTGGCGAGCATTGGATCGTAGTACACGCTCACCTCGCTGCCGGTCGCGACGCCGGCGTCGACGCGCACGCCCGGCCCTTCGGGCGGCGACCAGCGCGCGATCGTTCCGGTCGACGGCAAGAGATGGTTGGCCGGATCCTCGGCGTAGATGCGGCCTTCAATCGCCCAGCCGCGGGGGCGAACGTCGTCTTGTGCGATCGTGAGGCGTTCGCCGTTGGCGATTCGCAGTTGCCAGCGCACGAGATCGACGCCGTAGACCAGCTCCGTTACCGGGTGCTCGACCTGCAGGCGCGCGTTCATTTCGAGGAAGTAATAGCGGTCGTCGAAGTCGAGCATGAACTCGCAGGTTCCGGCGTTGACGTAACCGACGGACGTAGCCGCCCGCACCGCCGCGGCGCCCATCGCGGCGCGCAGTTCGGGCGAGAGCGCGACCGAGGGAGCCTCCTCGACGATCTTCTGGTGGCGGCGCTGGATCGAACATTCGCGTTCGCCGAGATGGATCAGCGTGCCGTACGCGTCGCCCAAAATTTGGAACTCGACGTGCCGGGGATCGCGCAGGTAGCGCTCCAGCAAGACGGCGTCGTCTCCGAATGCGGCCAGTGCTTCGCGCTGCGCGGCGGCCAGCGCCTCGTCGAACCGGGCCGGCGATTCGACGACGCGCATGCCGCGGCCGCCGCCGCCGGCGCTCGCTTTTATGAGGACCGGATAGCCGATTCGCTCGGCCTGCACGCGGAGCGTCGCGGGCGAGCGGTCGTCGCCGTCGTAGCCGGGCACGGTCGGCACGTCGAACTCGCGCACGCGGCGTTTCGATTCGATCTTGCTGCCCATTGCGGCCATCGCTGCGGGCGTCGGACCCACGAAAACCAATCCGGCGGACGCGACGGCCTGCGCGAAGGCGGCGCGCTCCGAAAGAAACCCGTAGCCGGGATGAACGGCGTCGGCGCGCATGCTCGCGGCGGCGGCGATCACCGCGTCGACGTTGAGATACGATTCGGCGGCCGGCGCCGGCCCGACGCAGCGCGCGTCCTCGACGAACTGCAGGTGATAAGCGTGGGCGTCGGCCGCGGAGTAGATGCCCAGCGGAACGATATCCATCTCACGCGCGGCGCGCGCAACGCGCACCGCGATTTCGCCGCGATTGGCGATCAGCAGCCGCTGGATCATTCCTGAAAACTCGCCTTTCGGCGTTCGAGAAACGCGCGCAGGCCTTCTTGGCCTTCCGGGCTGATTCGCTGGTTGGCAATCGCCAGGGTCGTAATCGAGCGCGACTCTTCATAGGTCGCGTCGAGCACGCGGCGCACCAGCAGTTTGGCGGCGCCGACGGCGTACGGGCCGGCGCTGCAAATCTCGCCTACCACGCGGTCTACGCCCGCATCCAGCGCGCCGGCCGCCACGACGTCGTGAACCAAGCCGATGCGTGCGGCACGGGCCGCGTCGAAGCGTTCGCCGGTGAGAAACAGTGCGCGCGCGTGCGACGGGCCGATTTTCGAAAGGACGAACGGCGAAATCACGGCCGGGATAATGCCGAGTTTGACTTCCGTGAAGCCGAAGATTGCGTCGTCGGCAGCCACGACGATATCGCATACCGCCGCCAATCCGGCACCGCCGCCGAGGGCCGCGCCCTGGACTCGCCCGATGACCGGCCGGGGACAGTTGTCGATCGCCCGGAACATGTCGCTCATGCGTTCGGCATCGATGGCGTTGGTTTCGAAGCTCAGGTCGAGCGATTCGCGCATCCAGTTGATATCGGCGCCGCCGCAAAAGACTTTCCCCTCGCCTGCGAGGACGACCGCGCGTACGTCGTCGGCGGCGGAAATGCGCGCGAACGCCTGGTGCAGTTCGGCGATGACCTCGGCGTTGAACGCATTGCGCACGTCGGGACGCGCGAGCGTAACGCGGGCGACACCGTCGGCGAAGGTCAGGGCAACCGTCGTTTCAGCCATGCCCGAAGCGAGTTCTCGGTTCGATCCAATCGAGCCTGGGAAGCGTTATACTGACTGAATGGACGGCTTCCGCACGTGCGCGTGATCTACCGATACGCCTTTCTCACCCGCGCCAGCCACTGGGTCTGGGCGATCGCGTTCGCGGTGCTGGTTTCGAGCGGCTTGCAGATTTTTAACGCGTCGCCCAATCTGGACGCGTCCGACAAGAGCGATCCGGCGCGCCGCGTGCTGGCGATCGACGCTCCCGCCGACGGCGTCGGTACGACCACCGTCTTCGGCCGCACGTTCGTCACGACCGGTTGGCTCGGCTGGACCGACGACGGCATGGGCTCGCGCGGACCGCACGCATTTTCGGCTTGGCTCACGATTCCGGGCTATCAGGACCTCGCCGACGGGCGCCGCTGGCACCTGTTCTTCGCGTGGGCGGCGACCGCGTGCTGGCTGGCGTGGCTGATCTCGGCCGCGATAAAGGGCAGCTTGCGCGAGCTGATCCTCCGGCCGAGCGACCTTTCCAAGTTGTGGCCGATGCAAGCGTACTATCTCAAGCTTCGCAAAGAGCCGCCGCCGCACGGCACGTACAACCCGCTGCAGAAGGCGTCGTACACCGCGGTGCTGTTCGTCATCGCTCCTTTGGTGGTAATTACCGGCTTGGCGCTTTCGCCCGGCATCGACGCGATCGCCAACCCGCTGACGGTTTTGCTTGGCGGCCGGCAGTTCGCGCGGCTGTGGCACTTCGCCGGCATGCTGCTGCTGCTCGGGTTCTTTGCGATCCACACGTTCCAAGTCGCGACCCAGGGCGTGGTCAATCAGATGCGCGCGATGATTACCGGCTGGTACCGCGTCGGCGAACGCGACGGAGCCGGCCCGTGAACCGCCGAATTTTCTTGGCCTCGACGGTTTCGGCGGCCGCGCTGGCGGGGTGCGGCCCGATCGGCAGCGCGCTCAACGAAAACGCAGCGGTGAAAAGCGCGCTCGCCGCGGCCGAAGGCTTGAATCACCTCGTCATCGGTACCCGCGGCATGGCGCGCGAGTATCGCGATCGCGACGTCGATCGCAACTTTCGCGTCAACGGCTTCTCCACGCCCAGCGATAGCGGCTACATGCGTTTGGCGGCCGGGAACTTCGCCGCATACCGGTTGATCGTCGACGGCGCGGTCGAGCGCCGCCGCGCGTTTGGAATCGACGAGCTGCGCCAGATGCCGCAACTGACGCAGATCACGCGGCACGACTGCGTCGAAGGGTGGAGTGCGATCGGCAAGTGGAGCGGCGTGCGGCTGGCCGGCGTCCTCGACGCGGTACGTCCGCGCGCCGACGCGCGTTACGCGGTTTTTCACTGCATGGATAACGACGGATCCGGCACGCCGTACTACGAGAGCTTGGACTTGCATCAGGCCCGCCATCCGCAAACGCTGCTGGCGATGCGGCTCAACGACGCGCCGCTCGACCCCGAACACGGCGCTCCCGTCCGGCTGCGGGTTCCAACCCAGCTCGGCTACAAAAGCGCCAAGTGGATTGCCCGGATCGAAATGGTCGGAACCTTCGCCAACATCGAGTCCGGGCGCGGCGGGTACTGGGAAGATCAGGGCTACGAATGGTACGCCGGAATTTAGTATGGAAGGACGGGTGGCGGCTTTGCTCGCAGTAAAGCAGCGACGGAGCGCCCGCCCGCAGTTTTCGTGGAGGATTCCCATGCGCCAAGTTCGTCCGCTATCGATCGCCGCGTTGTTCGCGGCAGTACTGCTCGTCGTTCCGGCGAGCGCGGAAGAACCGCCGCATTCCGCGTTTTCGCCGGCTTCGCCCGGAACGGTCGTTCAAAATCAGCTCGTCTACCTCGGTGGCGAGGCGATGCATAGCCAGTGGCGCGCGATCGCGAGTAAAAAGCTCGCCGGCAGTGCCTCCGGCACGAGTTTCTACCAATGGTACCTGTCGATTTACGCGATCGACGGAACCACGTATCGGCTGAAGTACCAGTCGCCGGCCAACGGCGGTCCGCTTTCGACCGTGACGCAGGCCGCGGGCGGCGAGAAAATGTGGTTTCCGCTGCAGACGATGCGGATCGTCGGAAGCGCCGAACTCATGCGGCCCGCCGTGCAGCAGCTGGTCGTGCAGTCGCACGAAACGGGCGCGGATTGCGGCACCGCGACGGTGACCGTCTTTACGACGGATGCGAAAGGGAACGTCGTGCCGGCCGTTTCGCTGAGCAACGGCTGCGATTTACGCGCCACGATCGCGCACGGTCACGGCAGCGTCAGGGACTCGATCGTCCTGAGCGGCCCGTACTATAGCGCGACCGCGGCGCTATGCTGTCCGACCAAACCCAAGGCTACGGCCGTCCTGAGCTATCGCAACGGCAAGTGGGTCGAGACGCCGAAGTACTACGCGCTCCATCTTGGCGCATCGGCTCGCTAATGGCGCTAACCGTAACGTGTCCGCTCTGCGGTGAAATTCTCACCCAGCCCGGTGAGGACGCGCTCGTGGCGGCGGCCGACAAACACGGCGAAGAAAAACACGGCGGCATGAAAGCGCCGCGCGCGATGGTGCTGGGCGCCGCCCGCGAAACCGTCCCCGAAGCCTCCTCGAAACCGAACCCCTAACCGGACTCCTACATGCGAAAGATGCCGAAGTGGGTGCGCGGCTGCGGGGCGTGCGCCGCGGCATCTAGACCGATCGCGACTACCCGGCGGGTGTCGAGCGGGTCGATGATGCCGTCGTCCCAGAGCCGCGCGGTGGAATAGTACGGGTTCCCTTCGCGTTCGTATTTCTCGAGGATCGGCGCTTCGAATGCGGCCTTTTCGTCGGGCGTCATCGCGCCCTTGACCGTCGAGAGCACGCTGGCCGCCTGCGGGCCGCCCATGACGCTGATTCGCGCGTTCGGCCACATCCAGAGCTGGCGCGGCGAATACGCGCGGCCGCACATGCCGTAGTTGCCGGCGCCGAAGCTCCCGCCGACGACCACCGTGAACTTGGGCACCTCGGCGCATGCGACTGCCGTCACCAGCTTGGCGCCGTCCTTGGCGATCCCGCCGTTTTCGTACTCTTTGCCGACCATGAAGCCGGTGATGTTCTGGAGGAATAGCAGCGGCGTTCCGCGCTGCGCGCAGAGTTCGATGAAGTGGGCCCCCTTCAACGCGCTTTCGCTGAAGAGGATGCCGTTGTTCGCTACGATCCCGACCGGATGCCCTTCGATACGCGCGAATCCGCAGACGAGCGTCGCGCCGTAGCGCGCCTTGAATTCGTGAAACTCCGACGCGTCGACGAGCCGGGCGATCACTTCGCGCACGTCGTAGCCGACGCGGCTATCCGAAGGAACGATGCCGTAGATGTCGCGTGGATCGTACTTCGGCGGCTGCGATTCGCTGCGATCCCACTGGCGAGTCAACTCCAAATGCAGGTTGCGTACGATTTCGCGGACGATCGCAAGCGCGTGCTCGTCGTCGTTGGCAAAGTGGTCGGCAACTCCCGAAATGCGCGTATGCACGTCCGCACCGCCGAGTTCTTCGGCGGTCACGACTTCGCCGGTCGCCGCTTTGACCAGCGGCGGGCCGGCCAGAAAAATCGTGCCGTTGCCTTTCACGATGACGGTTTCGTCGCTCATCGCCGGAACGTACGCACCGCCGGCCGTGCACGAGCCCATCACCGCGGCAATTTGTGGAATTCGCTTGCCCGACATGCGCGCTTGGTTGTAGAAAATCCGGCCGAAGTGGTCGCGATCGGGAAAGACGTCGGCCTGCAGCGGCAAAAACGCGCCGCCCGAATCGACCAGGTAAATGCACGGTAGATGGTTTTGCTCGGCGATCTCCTGCGCGCGCAGATGCTTCTTGACGGTGGTCGGATAATAGGTGCCGCCTTTGACGGTCGCATCGTTCGCAACGATCGCGCAATGCTGGCCTTCCACGATGCCGATGCCGGTGACGATCCCCGCCGACGGCGACGCGTCGGAATACATGCCGTTAGCGGCAAGCGCCGAAAACTCGAGAAAATCCGACCCCGGATCGACGACGCGTTCGATCCGCTCGCGCGCGGTCAGCTTGTTGCGTTTACGGTGTTTGGCGACGGCTTCGGGGCCCCCACCTTCGCGAACGGCGATCAGGCGCTCGCGCAACTCGGCGACCAGCCCTTCCATTCGCGTGGCGTTACGCCGCGTGCTTTCAGAGTCGCGCTCCAGATGCGATTCCAACAGTGCCATCGGGCGCGCCTTTCGGCGCTCGGCCGCCGCGTTCCGGTCGCCCGAGCGTTCGGAATGAAGCGTGGGTTAGATGTGACGCCCGAGCGGCCGCGGGAATCCCCCCGAGTGCTATACTACTGGCCGATGGCACTACCGCAGACGCCCGTCGATATCGGTGGGATGAATCGCCCGCAGGGGCGTCTCGATCCGAGTACGGCGCTGGCGGCGTATCCCGGACCGCTGACCGAGCGCCAGGCCGCCCACCTGTTGCGCCGCGCCGGGTTTGGCGGTACGCCCGACGAGGTGCGCCGCTATGCGGCGATGCCGGTTCGCGGCGCGGTCGATTCGTTGATTCATTTTCCGGCGTCGACCGGCGCGCAGCCGGCGCCCAACGACGTCTACAGTCCGGTCCAACTGCTTTCGCAGTACGGCCCGGCGGGAATGCGCGCGCTGGACAAGGATCGGCGTAAGGCCGTAAACCGCGAAATTCGCGGGAACGAGCGCCGCTCGATCTTGGCCCTGCAACTGTGGTGGCTCAACCGCATGTTGACGACGCCCGCACCGCTGCAAGAAAAAATGGCGCTGTACTTCCACGGCCATTTCACGACCGAAGCGATAAAAAAGGGCATTTCGCCGGCGATGGCCTTCGATCAAAACCAGTTGTTTCGCAGCGCGGCGCTCGGGAATCTGCGCGAGCTGACCCGCGCCGTTTCCAAGAATCCGGCCATGCTGGTCTATCTCGACAACGACGCCAACCTGAAGTCGCATCCGAACGAAAACTATGCGCGCGAGCTGATGGAACTCTTCACGCTCGGCGTCGATCGATACTCGGAAGACGACGTCCGCAACGCGGCTCGCGCCTGGACCGGCTGGCGATACGACCGTTTCACCGAAACCGCGGCGTTCGTGCCGCGCGTCCACGACGACGGCGTCAAGACGTTTCTCGGGAAAACCGGCAACTTTACCGGCGACGACGTCGTCGACATCATCTTCGAACAACCTCAATGCGCGCGCTTCTTCGCTTCGAGCCTACTAAATGCGTTCGTTTACAACGACCCGGAGCCCGAACTGGTCGAAGGCGTCGCCCACCTGCTGCGTAAGAACGGTTACGAGTTGGCGCCGGTCGTGTCGACGATTCTGCGCAGCAACGTCTTCTACTCCGAACGGGCGTATCGAGCGCTCGTGAAGGGGCCGGTCGAGTTCGTCGTCGGAACGTA
>DATCGB010000138.1:0-2187 GCA_036509155.1 Candidatus Tumulicola sp.
CCGTGAGAAAAAAAACCATCGCCGTGTCCGGCGTAAAGGTGCGGCCGTAGTAGACGCTCCCCGGATAAACCGCGAAAAGAAACGCCGCCGCGAGGCCGGCGTTGGCGCTCTTGAACAGCCAGCGCCCGAATGCCGCGACGACGGCGATCGTGCCGAGGCTGAACGCCATCGTGATCAGCCGCCCGAATATCGGATGCAACCCGAACACGCGGTACAGCGTCGCCGCAATAAATGGAACGATCTGCAGTTCCAGCTCGACGTAATGCGGCGGTGCCCCGTTATAGGTCGTCTGCGGGAACATGATGTTGTACTGCAGCCGGAAGAAGTTTCGCGCGATGCTGGCGGTGTCGCCTTGGCGCCATCCGGGATGATCGAGAAGCGGATTATGAAGGCCCTTGAGGCGCAGCACCAGCCCGATCAGCAGAATCGATCCGAGACCGAGATACCACCACCGCGCGTTGGCACGCGCGAGACCGGCCTCGCGTTCGAGGCCGTCAGACATGCTTGAACGTCCAGTACTTGTTCAAGAAGAAGTTGACGAAAATGCCCGCGACGGTACTGATGAACCACGTCGTATGGCCGAACGTGAACCATGGGCTCAGTCCCCACGAGACGAGCAGGCCGACGACGAGCGCGATCAGCGAGACCGTCATGAACTGCGCGCCTTCGCGCACCGCGTGGCCGGTGGAACGGAACGTCCAGATGCGGTTCAAATAATAATTCGAGACGCCGCCGGTCAGAAAAGCGACCGAATAGATCACGTAGTATTGCAGCGGCTGGTCGTGATGCGGCACGAGCTTTTGCATGAGCGTAAAGACGACAAAGTTTACGAGAAACCCCGACGCCCCCACGATGCCGAACTTGACGAACTGCCGGACGCCGCGCCGCTGCGCGATCGATTTTAAGGGAGCCACGATCACGCGACCCAGTACCACAGTGCGAAGAGCACCGTATAGAGGCCGAGCATCGGCAGCGAGAACGCGAGGATCACGTTATTCACCCAAGGGCGCTCGCCCCAGCGGGCGAGGATTGCAAACATCGGAAAAAGGACGAGCGCGAAGCGCGGCATGGACATTAGGCTCGAGGTGCACATCGGAATTAGGATCGAGAGCCCGAGATAAGCGATGTACGATGGCCGAAGCGCGCGGGAACCGCCGATCAGCACGGCGATCATCAGGGCCGTGAACGCCAGCTCGAGTGACTCGTTGGCGATGGTCTGGCCCGCGCCGCTGTGCACGATCTTCTCGACGGCGTTGATCACGCTGACCCACGGTGGCGCGAAGTGTCGGTTCCAGTGAATCTGCACGTGCGAGAAGTAGAGCGGGTCGGCGCGCAGCACCCACAGGTACGCCATATAGATTGCCAGGCCGAGCGGAATAAGGGCTCCGGCAACCAGGTTGACGAGCGCGGGGACGAAGCCGGCGCTTTTCTTACTTAGGACGGTGCGGTATTGTGCGAACCATTCGATCGCGAACGGCACCGCAAGCAGCACGCCTTCGACGCGCGTCATCGCCGCCAGCAGTCCGATGGCGCCGGCGGTCCACCACTTGTGGGTGCGCATGTAATAGAACGACGCGACGGTCAGCATGAAAAACAGCGACTCGGTGTAGACTGCCGAGAAGAAGACCGCCGAGGGAAAGATCGAGATATAGAAGATGGCCCGGCGCGCGACCGCGCGATCGTACTCTCGCTCGACGAGCTTGTAGAGGTAGAGAAGGCCGAAGAAGAACGCTGCGTTCGAAATCAGCAGGCCGGCAATCAGATGGTTTCCCGCAAGCGATCCGACGATCCTAATCAAGAGCGGATAGAGCGGGAAAAACGCCATATCGGTGCCCTGATACCCCTGGGTCGCGACGTCGATGTAGTGAACGGCGTCCCATCGTCCCCACACCGCGAGCAGCAAGTGCGAGGACTCCTGAACGTGCGTCCCGGGACGCTGGCCGATGATGAGCGATGCGAGTTCGGCGATCAGGATGATCGCGGCGCGCGTTGCCACGAAGTCGATTAAGACTTCGCGCACGGTTTGATTGAAACGGGCCGCGATCAAGACCTTGAGGACCGCAAAGAGGCCGCCGGCAAGGACGAAGATGCGCGCGCCGTGCGTCAGCTGCGGCGGCAGCACGAACGTGAGCCACAACAGCAGGAACGGCACCCACGTCAGCGAGTCGTACTGCAGCGAGCGAACGT
>DATCGB010000139.1:0-2166 GCA_036509155.1 Candidatus Tumulicola sp.
CGCCAGCCGATGCGCTGCAGCGCAACCTCGAATGGCAGGGCGCGTTCTACGACGCGATCGTTCCGTTCGCAACCGGCGGCGCCTATCAGAACTTCATCGACCCATCGCTGCGCGATTGGAGGTCCGCGTACTATGGGGCGAACCTCGCGCGGCTCGAGACGATAAAGCGGCGCGTCGACCCAACGCACGCGTTCAAATTCCCGGAGGCGATCCCATAAACGCCACCGGCTACGCACGTCTACCACGCCGGCCGGATCGTCGCAGAACTCCTGCGATATTAGGGAATGGTGAGCGGCTCGGGCTTTTCCGGAAATTGTCTGAAACTGAGGCTAGCTTTGCTAGCAGGGCGTTCTTAGATAACGCCTAGCCGTCTGACAAAAGGAAATCCGCCAATGAACAACCGGACCATCTTTCGCAGCCTCCTTATAGCAGCGCTAGCTATCGTCGTGAGCGTCGCTCCGGCTCTCGCGGACGATTCGTTCACCCTTCACAATCACACAGGCCGGAGCATGAAAGCTCTGTACGTCTCGCAATCCGATACCGATTCTTGGGGATCGGATATTCTCGACGGATCCGTGGCCGACGGCGCCGACGTCAAAGTCTCGTGGGTCCACGGAGAAACCGCGTGCAACTGGGACGTTCGCGGCGAGTTCGACGACGGCACCTATGCCGAGGTAAAGAGCGTCGACTTTTGCACGGTTACCGAGGTAACGTTCAACCCGTAGCAAGGCCTTATAATTGCAATCCGATGCCGAAGCCATCGACGAGATAACGCAGCGATTTTTTCGCAGCCTTCGCAAATAGCGGTGGCCGCCCCGTCATCTACGACGTCGAAAGATTCGTGGAGCCTCGCCGCACGCTACTCGCGAGCGGGACGCTCGTGGACTTCCGCGAGTGGGAGCCCTCCGGGCAGACCGACATTCTCGGCAATATCGCGCAGCGGGCCGGTACGTACTACGACTAAACACCGTTAGCCGCGCCTTTGCGCGCGTGGAGGTTCTAGAGCGTCGACGCTTCCTGCATTGAGAGCGCGGCACCGACGGCGCGCTCTCGGGCAAGCGACGCTTCGTCCATACGCGCGTGGAGCAGTTCGTGGAGACGATCCCGCACCATGCCCTCGGTGCGCTCCATGGAAAAGCCGTACGTCGCGAACGTGGCGTCGACGTATCCGAGCAGCTGCGCCGCAGCGGCGGCGTTGCCATAGCCAGCGCGAACGACCGCCAGACTCTGCGCGGCGATTGCGAACGAATAGTTAAATTCGTGTGCCAATGCGATTGCGGCCGCCTCGCGTGCCGCGACCTCGCCTTCGTCGTAGGCGCCCGCGACGCAACAATACGAAGCGAGATTCGCAAGTGCCATCGCTAAGTCGAGCGGAGCGCGGCGATTTCTGGAGAGCACGATCGCGCGGCGCGTGCGCGCCCGCGCGTCATCGACGTTGCCGGCCCAAAAGTCGCGCTCCGATAAGTTCATCTCGATGGCGACGGCGATGCGCGGCCAACCCGACGATTCGGCCAATGCGAGTGCCTCGAGAAAGAGCGGTCGCCCGAGGTCCGGTTCCAACGTGAGCGCGTAGGCGTAGATGGCCCCCATCCGGCGCAATGGATTGTCGTGCAAGCGGAAGTACTCGAGCGCCATTCGAAGATCGTTCGCACCGCGCTCGCGATCCTCGCCGAGAACGTAGCGCACCGCGCCGAGCGTTCGGCGCACCCGTGCCAAGAGATACGGATCGCCGATACGCTCCGCCGTCACCAGCGCACGCTCGCCGGCCTCCAATCCGCGGCGATAGGAGCGTACGGTCGAGCAGAGATGCGCGACCGCAAGCTGAAGCGGCGCGGCATCCGCGCCCGCAAGGCCGTCGACGTTTGCCAGCGCCGCTTCGGAACGGCGTAAACCTTCAGGCGCTAAGCCGCAGTAATCCCAGTACTCGGCGAGATTCGCAACGATACGTGCGCCGAGCGGCGTATCGTGCGTCGCGGCCCAATCGATCGCGGCTCGAAAGTTGTCGAGATCGGGTTCGTATCGCGCGAGCCATTCGTCTTGCGTCGTGAATCCGTACGTCGCAGCAGCCTCGGCCGCGAGATCGGCAAAATATCGCGCGTGCGCGCGTCGTGCGCGTTCCATGGTGCCGCTCTCGTGCAGGCGATCGATGGCGTATTGTTTGATCGA
>DATCGB010000140.1:0-3839 GCA_036509155.1 Candidatus Tumulicola sp.
CAAGTCCGGCTTCGAACTGGGCAAGAACATCGGCGCCACGCCCGGACGGGTCGTCATGCGCAACGAACTCATCGAGCTCATCGCCTACGAGCCGCAGACGCCGGTCGTGCACGCGGTGCCGATGTTGTGCAGCCCGCCCTGGATCAACAAGTACTACATCATGGATTTGGCGCCGGGGCGTTCGTTCGTGGAATGGGCGGTCAAACACGGCCATCAGGTCTTCATGATCAGCTACCGCAACCCGGACGAGTCGATGTCGCACTACAAGATGGACGACTATCTGCGCTCGGGCGTGCTGGCGGCTTTGGACGCCGTCCAGGGTCTTACCGGCGCGAAGAAGGTCAACGTTGCGGCACTCTGCCTGGGCGGGACGCTGGCGTTGACGGCGGTGGCGTACCTTGCGGCCCACGGACAGGACGACCGGATCAACAGCGTCACCGTTACCAACACGCTGATCGACTTCAGCATTCCCGGCGACCTCGGGGTCTTCACCGACGAGGATACGATCGCGCGGCTCGAAAAGCGAATGCGCGAACGTGGGTTTCTCGAGTCCAACGAGATGGCCAAGACGTTCGACTGGATGCGCTCGCAGGACCTCATTTGGAGTTACGTCGTCAACAGCTGGTTCAAAGGCAAACAGCCGCCGGCGTTCGACATCCTGGCCTGGAACGGCGATTCGACGCGCATGCCGGTAGCGATGCACTCGCAGTACCTGCGCTCGTGTTACCTGCATAACTCGATCGTCAAGCCGGGCCAGTTCCTCATCGACGATACGCCGATCGACCTCGGAAAGATCGTGACCCCGTTGTACGCGCTCGGCGCCGAAAACGATCACATCGCCCCGTGGCACGCGACCTACCTGACCACCCAGCACGTCGGCGGCGAGGCCAAGTACGTGCTGACCAACTCGGGGCACATCGCCGGAATCGTCAATCCGCCCGGCGGCAAGAAAAGCTCGTACTACACCAAGCCGGCGGCGCGTCGCGGCGAAAGCGCCGACGAGTGGCTCGAGACGGCCGACCGGCACGCCGGCAGCTGGTGGGAAGACTGGGCGGTTTGGGCGCAGGCGCACGGCGGCGAGATGGTCGCGCCGTACCCGCTCCCCGCTGGAGAACCCGCGCCCGGACGCTACGTCCGCAACGAAACCGGACCGCCGATCGCGGCGCCCGTCGAGGCGCGGCCGTGACCGACGACGCCGAGGAAGGCGAAAAAGCGCCGGCGACCGGTTGGGGTACCCTGGGCGAGTTCATCCGGGGCCAGCGTGAGTTGGCCAACCTTTCGATGCGCCAGCTCGCCGAGATTGCCAAAATTTCCAACCCCTACCTGAGCCAGGTCGAGCGCGGCCTGTACAAGCCTTCGGCCGACGTGCTCAAACAGATCGCGGGCGCGCTGCACATCTCGGCCGAGACGATGTACGCCCAAGCCGGGCTGCTCGACACCCCCGAGCCGGACGAGAGCCATCATGGCGTGGAGCATGCCGTGAAGTTCGATCCCCGGCTGAGCGTCGACCAGAAAGAAGCGCTCATTCGAATCTATCGGAGCTTCGTAGCCGGGGGCGGTTGACAAATATCCCGGGTGCTTGGTATACTTAGCGACGAGAAGCAACGCCACCCGAGGAGAACATTTTTATCATGGCCGTTAACGTATCCGACTACTTCACCAAACTTCAGAACGAGGGCCTCGCGACCCTCAAGCAGACCCAAGATGCCAGCATCGCGGCACTCAGTCAGTTCCGCTCGTTCGGCAAAGAATTCTCGGAGAAGCCGGGCACGATCCCGACCTTCGAGAACATGCCCAGCCCGACGCAGCTCGTTGAGATGTCGTTCGGCTTCGCGGCCCAGGTTCTTGAACTGCGCAAAGCCTACACGCTGAAGATCGCCGAGATGCTCGTCGAGACCCAGAAACAGGCCGAAGCGACCGTCAAGCAGGCGACCGCCAGCGTCCAGAACGCCGCGAACGGAATGCCGAACGCTGCCAACGGAATGTCGAACGCGGCGAACGGTATGCCTAACGCTCAGAAGCCGGTCGGCTCCAACAAGTAAGGTTAACCGACCGCACGCCCTCGTGCGGTGGTGCAAAACCGCTCGGCTTTTTAGCCGGGCGGTTTTTTTTCTTGGCGGCGAACGATACAATGCGCGCAGAAGGAGGGCCAACATGCCCATTGCAAAGCGAGTGTCGGCCGAGTTTCTCGGCACGTTCTGGCTGGTCTTCGGAGGCTGCGGGAGCGCTATTTTTGCGGCCACGTTTCCGGTTACCGGAATCGGATTTGCCGGCGTAGCCCTGGCGTTTGGCTTGACGGTTCTGACCGGTGTGTACGCGCTCGGTCCGATTTCGGGCGGCCACTTCAACCCGGCGGTGACGCTCGGATTGTGGGTCGGCCGGCGGTTTAGCGGTCGGGACGTAATTCCGTACGTCGTCGCGCAGTGCGTGGCCGCGATCGCCGCCGCGGCGGTTCTTTACGTGATCTTCTCGGGCAAGGCCGGGTTCAGCGGGGCCGGCAACTTTGCCGCCAACGGATACGGCGAACATTCCCCGGGCGGTTACGGACTGCTCTCGGCGTTCGTTGCAGAGGTCGTGCTGACGTTTTTCTTCGTCTCGGTCATTCTGGGAAGCACCGACAAGCGGGCTCCGGCCGGCTTTGCCGGCATCGCCATCGGTTTGTGCCTGACGCTGATTCACCTGGTGGGCATTCCGATCACCAACACGTCGGTCAACCCGGCGCGCAGCCTGGGACCGGCGTTGTTTGCCCAAGGCGGCTGGGCGATCGGACAGTTGTGGCTGTTCTTCCTCGCGCCCGCGGTCGGCGCGATCCTCGCGGGGATCGTTTACTCGCAGGCGCTGGCAGAAAAGGAGACGGTGTAACCGTACGAACGGCGTAGGGCGGCGATATACGACGCGCGCGCGCGAGGATCTCGTCCGAGATCTCTGTCGCCCGATATCGCCGTTCGACGCGACGGTCGCGCGCGCGTACCGGCACATCGTCGGCTTAGCGTGCGCCGCCGTCGCGGTTGCGATCGTTTATGGCGTCGGCGTCGGGATCGGTTTTCACGCCCGCGCACAGACGCAGGGACGCATCACAGAGCAGGCGCTGCACGGCCGGGTCAGCATCCGCCGCGACGCGCGCGACGTCGCGCACATCGTGGCCGGTTCGCAAGCCGACCTGTTTTTCGCGCAAGGCTTCGTCGAAGGGTCGGATCGTTTGTTTCAGATGGAACTGACCCGCCGGTACGCGCTCGGAACGCTGGCCGAAGTGCTCGGGCCGCGGGCGCTTCACCTGGACGAAGAACAACGATATTTCGACGTGCGCGACATCGCCGCGCGCCAGTGGCGCAGTTTGGGAAAACGCGAACGTGCGGCGCTGACGTCGTTCAGCGCCGGCGTCAACGCGGCCATGCGCCGTCAGCCGCTGCCGGTCGAGTTCCGTTTGCTGCTGTATCGGCCGCAGCCGTGGAAACCGCAGGATTCGCTGGCCGTGTCGCTGGCCGTTTCGATCGCGCTCGCCGACTCGTGGCAGGCCGTGCTGACGCGCGACGATACTTGGCGCCGTTCGGGTCCGCGCGGATTCGAACGCTATTTTCCGCTGAGCGACTCGAGTTACGACGTCACGCTGGGCGGCCGGCTGGCGGGCGGCGGGCCGCGGGAGGGCGCCGCCGCGATCGCGCGGCGCGGTGCGCGCGCGACCCACGCGCCGCCGCGCGCACCGGTACGGGCCGGGAGCAACGCGTGGGCCGTCGGCGCCCGGCGGACGGCCGGGGGACGCGCACTGCTGGCCAACGACCCGCACCTGGACTTGACGATTCCGGGCCTGTGGTACCTGGAAGATCTGCGCGCGCCGGGCA
>DATCGB010000141.1:0-10751 GCA_036509155.1 Candidatus Tumulicola sp.
GGCGATCTGCCGGATGCCGGCGTAAATTTCCGGAATCAGCTTCGGCGCGATGCCCAGCGACGGCTCGTCGAGCAGCAAGAGTTTCGGTCCGCTCATCGTTCCGCGCGCGATCGCCAGCATCTGCTGCTCGCCGCCCGAGAGCGTTCCGGCCGGTTGTCCGATCCGTTCGCGCAGCCTTGGAAAGATCGTCAGCGCCTCGTCCAGCCGCTCGGCAAAGACCGGCCGCGACGCGACCGCGTACGCGCCGAGCTCGAGATTTTCGCGCACCGTCATGCGGCCGAACACGCGCCGGCCTTCGGGAACGTGTCCGATGCCCAGCAACGCGACGTCGTGCGGCGGCAAACGGACGATCGACGCTCCGTCGAAGCGGACGTCGCCGGAATGCGGCCGCACGAGGGCGCTGATCGCGCGCAGCGTCGTCGTCTTGCCGGCTCCGTTCGCGCCCAGGAGGGTGACGATTTCGCCCGCGTCGACGTGCAGTGAGATCCCGTGCAGCGCGCGCACGCCGCCGTACCGCACGTCGAGACGCTCGATCTCCAGCAAGCTCATTACGCGGCCGCATCCGGCGGCCCGAGATACGCCTCGACGACGCGCGGGTCGGCGCGGATCGACGCGGGCGTCCCTTCGGCGATCTTTTCGCCGTAGTCGAGCACGGTAATCCGCTCGCAGAGCCGCATCACCAAGCCCATGTCGTGTTCGATCAGCAGCACGGTCGTGCCGCGATCGCGGATCGCCCGCACCAGTCGCGCGAGGTCGTCCTTCTCGGTCGGATTCATACCGGCGGCGGGTTCGTCGAGAAGCAGCAGCCGCGGTTGACTCGCCAGCGCGCGCGCGATCTCCAACCGGCGCTGCACGCCGTAGGGCAAGTTGCGGGCGAACTGTTCCTCGCTGTCACGCGGAAAGCCGACGAACGCGAGCAGCTCCCGGGCACGCGCGCGGGCTGAGCGTTCCTCGCGCCGTTCGCTCGGCGAATGCAGCAGCGACTCGACTAGGCCGGCCCGCAGCTTCGGATTTTCGCCGACGAGCACGTTCTCGATCGCATCGAGGTATCCGAAAAGGCGCAGGTTCTGAAACGTCCGCGCGATACCGCGGCGCACGACGCGATAGGTCGCGAGCCGGTCGATGCGGGCGCCGTCGAAGGCGATCTCGCCTTCGTCGAGACGATACACTCCGGTAATCAGGTTGAACAGGGTCGACTTTCCAGCGCCGTTCGGCCCGATCACCCCGTCGATCGCGCCGGACTCGAGCGACATCGTCAGATTCGTCAAAACGCGCAGCCGCCCGAAGGATTTGCTCGCGCCGCGAACGTCGAGCAGCGCCACCGTCAGGCAATCCCGCTTTCCGCGGGCGGCGCGGTGCGCAACTCCGCGCGACGTTCGCGGTTGGGCAGCACACCTTCGGGGCGAAAGAGCATCAGCACCACCAACAGCGCACCGTAGATAAAGAAACTGTAGTTGGTGAGATCCAGGTGGGTGTGCAGCGCGCCGTTGACGAGGCCGTTGATCTGCGGCAAGACGGTACCGTTGACGAGCGCCAGCACGATGGCCCCGACGACCGCGCCGCCGACGTTGCCCATGCCGCCCAGCACGATCATCGAAAGAATCAACACGCTGACTTGAAAGCCGAAGAGATCCGGCGAAACGAGGCTGAGTTTGGCGGCGAAAATCACGCCGGTTAGGCCGGCGATTCCGGCGCCCAACGAAAAGGCGGCGAGCTTGACTGCCGTCGCATTAATTCCCGCGTGACGAGCGGCCAGTTCGTCCTCGCGGATCGCCATCCAGGCGCGGCCGAGGCGGCTGTCGCGTACGTTGTTGACCGCCACGAGCACGACGGCCAGCGCCGCCAGTGTGACGAAGTAATACGGCATCGCGCTCGAACCGAACGAACGTCCGAAAAAGCTGGGAATATCGAGCGCGCTCACCCCGTTGGGACCGCCGGTATATTGGGTGAGGTTCTGAAAAATTTGCGGGACGATCAGGCCGAAACCTAACGTCACGATCGCTAAGTAATCTCCCCGCAGGCGCAACGTCGGCGTGCCCAGCAGCAGTCCGAAAAGCGCCGCCAGCGCCGCCGCGACGAACAGCAACGCCCAAAACGGGACGTGCAGGCCGAACTGCGGGCTGGCCAGCAGGGCATACGTGTACGCGCCAATAGCGAAGAAAGCGGCGTACCCGAGGTCGAGCAGGCCGGCGAAACCAACGGTAATATTCAGACCGAGCGCGAGCATCGCGTACAGGCCGATGTCCACGAGGGCGTTGAGCGACGCGTCGTTGCGCACGATCCACGGCGCGGCCAACAGGGCGATCGTTCCGCCGATTTGCAGCGCACGCACCGCGCGCGGATCGCGCAGGCGCGCGCCGGCAACGATCGCCGCAACCACCCCAAAGGCATAAACGTAAATCATACCTTCTCCGGAACCGCTTCGCCGAGCAGGCCGGACGGCCGGAAGATCAGTGCGAGGATCAGAATCGCGAAAACGGTTACGTTACTCCACTGGCCGCCGATTTTCCAGGTCGCAAACGACTCGATGATTCCAATCAGGAATCCGCCCAGCATCGCTCCAGCCAAATTTCCAATGCCCCCGAGTACGGCCGCGGTGAAGGCCTTCAACCCGGCGGAGAATCCGTTGAGAAACCAGGTCGACTGATAGTAGACGCCCGAAACGAAACCGGCCGTTCCAGCCAGCAGCCCCGCGATCAGAAACGTCACCGCGATCGTGCGGTCGACGTTGATGCCCATCAGCGATGCGGCTTGTCGATCCTGGGCCACGGCCCGCATCGCGCGGCCCGTGCGCGTACGCGCCACGAACAGCTGCAGGGCGAACATCGCGACGATGGCCAGCGCGACGACGAACGCCTGCTGCGCGTTGACGTCGACGAGCCCGGCGTGCAGCGTGGGGTTGGGAAACACCGCCGGGAACGGCAGCGGTGCCGAACCTTTCCAGGCCTGCATCGCATTCTCAAGGATGAACGAAAATCCGATCGCGGTAATCAACGGCGCCAGCCGCGGCGCGTTGCGCAGCCGGCGGTACGCTACGCGTTCGAGCAGCATGCCGATCAGCCCGCAGCACACCGCCGCCACCAGCAGCGCCAGGCCGGCATCGAACGCGAGCGCGGCGCCATGAAGTTCGCCCGAAACGCCAAGCGCGCCGAAAACCGCCAGCGCGAAGAACGAGCCTAACGTGTAGACGTCGCCGTGCGCGAAGTTGATCAGCTCGACGATGCCGTAGACCATCGTATACCCGATCGCTACCAGCGCGTAAATTCCGCCTAGTGAGATTCCGTTGACGAGCTGCGCGACGAACTCGTGCATCAAGAGCCGGTTACCGGCCTTTGATGTTGATTTGATCGACGAAGATCGATTTGCCGTCTTTGATCGCGTACAGGGAAAGCACCGGCTCTCTCACGTCGCCGTTCGCGTCGAAACCGATCTTCCCGATGGGCGTCGAAAGGCCGTCGGTTTTCGCGACCGCCGCGAGGACTCGCGCGCGATCGGGCAGCTTGTTGTCGTTTTCGACGATCGAGCGAGCGATCGCGGCGATCGCGACTTGCGCGGCGGCGTAGGCGTTGGCGCTGTACGGCCCCACCGGCTCGTGATACGCGGCCGCGTAATCCTTGACGAACGTCCGCGCGGAGGGCAGTTTCTCGGCATTCGGCGCGGCTACCGTGTAAAACGTTCCGTTGGCGCGCGCGCCCGCAACGGTGGCGATGTCGGGGATGCCGTCGCCGCCCATGAACGCCACGCCGCCCAAACCGACGTCGAACATCTGCTGGCGGATCAGCCCCGCTCCGGTGCTGGTCGTGCCGCCGTAAAAGATCACGTCCGGCTTTTTGGCGGCGATTTTGGTGAGCAGCGACTTGAAGTCTTGCGTGTCCTTGGCAATGTGGTCGTGCCCGAGCACGGTGCCCCCGAGTTTCTGATAGTCTTGCTCGAAGACGTCGGCGAGGTCGAGTCCGTACGTCTCGTTATCGTCGATGATGTACGCGCTCTTCAGCCCCAGCTTGAGCGCGAAGTCGGCGGCGGCCGCGCCCTGCCGCGCGTCGGTCGTGCACACGCGGAAAAAGGCGTTCTTGGTAGGATTGGCGCGTCGCAGCTTGGCGGCGTCGGGCCCGATGGTGAGACCGTCGCTGACGGTCGACGGGCTGATTTGAGCCAGACCGGCCGCGTTGGTTATCGGAATCTCGGCGGCCGCGACGTTCGAGTTGTACGGACCCAAAACGGCGAGCACGTTTGGATCCGAGACGAAGGTGCGCACGTTGGCGACGCCCTGCTGCGGGCTGTGAACGCCCTGCACGGCGTCGTCGAGTTGAACGGCTTCGAGCTTGAACCCGCCCGGCAGGCCCCGTTTGGAGGCTTGGTCGATCGCCAAGAGCATGCCGTTGAGCGTGCTGCGTCCCACCGATGCATCGGCACCCGAAAGCGGCAGATCGATCCCGATTTTTATGGTATTGCCCGAAGGTCCGGCACTGCTCGAGCATGCGGCGAAGCCGAGACAAAACGCGAGAGCCGCAACGGAAGCGGCCAGCCGGCGCATCAACATATCCGGCGGATTGGCCCCCTGACCCAGGTTCCCTACCGCTCCCGGCTACGAGGGTGTGAGTTCGCGCGTGGCGGCGGCGTTGAAGTAGGTCGCGCGCGGATGATGCATGACGATTGCGGCGGTGGATTGCTCCGGAATGATTTGGAAGCCTTCGGTGAGCGCCACGCCGATGCGCGCGGGTGCGTCGAGCAGGCGAAAGGCGATTTCGTGCTGCGCGACGTCGGGACACGCGCCGTATCCCCACGAGTACCGTTTGCCCCGACCGTCGCTCAGACCGAGTTCGTGCCGGATGCGCCGGTGCGCGTACTCGGCGAGCGCTTCGGCCGTCTGCACCGAAAATCCATGCAGGAAGTACGACTCGCTGTATTCGCCGGCAGCCTGCAGTGTTTCGGTGCGCACCGACGCCTCCGAACCGACGGTAACGACTTGCAACGCGACGAGATCGGTTGCCGCGCCGCCCTCGGGGGCGCGCAGATAGTCGGCCAGGCTGAGATGTTCGCCGCCGACTTGGCGCGGAAACTCGAAGCGCGCGAGTTCGCGCGAAGGGTCGAGCGGATCGTACACGAGGACGTCGTTGCCCGCTCCGGCGGCCGGAAAGTACCCGTAAGCCACGCGCGGCCGCAAAAACCCCTCACGCAACGCCGCTTCTTGATAACGCCGCAGGCGCGGCTCGAAGTCGTCGCGCAGGAGCCGGTCGAAAGCCTCGCCTTTCGTGTTGGCCGCGCCCCACGAAAGCCGGAACAGGCTGCGTAAATCGAAGCACGGCCAAACGTCACGCAAGTCGACGTCGTCGAGCGTCCGCGCGCCCCAGAACGGCGGCGCCGGAACGTCCGCGCGCTCGCGCTTGACGGCCGACGAGGTGACCGGCGGCGCGACCGGCACGCGCGCGCTCGCAAGACGATCGCGCTGCGCGAACGCGTCGCGCTTGGCCCGCTCGACCAGTTCGGCCCGGCGCGGGGAATCGCTCGTCAGCGCGTCCATCAGTTCCAAGCCTTCGAACGCGTCCTTGGCGTAAAACAAGCCAGGATCGAAAAAGCGTTCCCCGCCGTCGAGCAACGCGATGCGGCGGCCGAAGTCGCGGTTGATCGCCGCGCCGCCGACGATCACCGGAAAGGACAGCCCGCGCGCGTCTTGTTCTTGCACGCAAATCGGCATTTGCTTGCTGGTTGAAACGAGCAGCGCGGACAGGCCGATGGCGTCGGCGCGCACTTCGACCGCTTTGTCGAGAATCACGCTCATCGGCACTTGTTTGCCGAGGTCGTGGACGGTGTAGCCGTTATTGGTGAGAATCGTGTTGACCAAATTCTTCCCAATGTCGTGCACGTCGCCGAACACGGTCGCAATGACGACCGTGCCCTTGGTCGATCCTTCCGACTTCTCTAGAAATTGCTCGAGGTGCGCGACGGCCTTCTTCATCACTTCGGCCGACTGCAGAACGAACGGCAAGATCAGGTCGCCGCGGCCGAACCGGTCGCCCACGTCCTTCATCGCGGGGAGCAGAATCTCGTTAAGAACTTCGACCGGGGTGCGGGTTAGCAAGGCCTCGTCGATTTTTCCTTCGATCCCGTCCTTGCGACGACGCAGGATCGATTGATGGATGCGCTCGTCCACCGGCGCGTCGGGGTCGTCGTCGAACGACGACGCACCGGCCGCGACCGCAACGACGTTTTCAAAACGTTCGATCAGGCGCGCGAGCGCGTCCGGGCGCCGATTGAACACGAGGTCGTCGCACGCACCGCGCAGTTCGGCGTCGATTTCGAAATACGGCGTGATGTCGTTGGGATGCACCAACGCGAGGTCGAGCCCCGCCTCGACGCAGTGATGTAAGAAAACCGAGTTGAGCGCGGCCCGAGCCGCGGGCCTCAAGCCGAACGAAACGTTCGAAACCCCGAGCGACGTCAGGACTCCCGGAAGCTCGCGCTTGATCAGCCGAATGCCCTCGATCGTTTCCAGCGCGGACGTCAGAAACTCGGCTTGGCCGGTCGCCAGCGTAAAGGTGAGGTCGTCGAAAATCAGGGCACCGGCGGGCAGGCCGTATTCCCCGACGACGATGTCGTACGTTCGCCGCGCCACCTCGAGCTTGCGCTCGGCGCTCTTGGCCATTCCGGATTCGTCGATCGTCAGCGCCACCACGGCGGCCCCGTGCTCCAGTACGAGCGGCATGACGGCGTCGATCTTCGTGCGGCCGGATTCGAGATGGACGGAGTTGACGATCGCCCGGCCGGGGTAGTTTTGGAGCGCGACTTCGAGCACGCCGGGCTCGGTGGAATCGATCATGAGCGGCGCTTCGATCGACTGTGCTAGCCGGCGCGTCACCTCGCGCATCTGGACGTCTTCGTCGGCCCGTTCGGTGAGCGCGCAGCAGACGTCGAGGACGTGCGCGCCGCCGTCGACCTGTTGGCGCGCGACCAGCACGATCGAATCGTAGTCGTCGGCGAGAAGCAGACGCTTGATCCGGCGCGACCCCTGGCTGTTGATCCGCTCCCCAACGATCAGCGGCCGCGGCTGCTGCTCGAGCGCGATGGCGGTCATCGCCGAAGCCGCCCACTGCGGGCGCGCGTCGCCGTGGGCGACCACGCCGACCGTGCGCGCGCGCCGCGTTGCGGCGGTGTCGCCGCCGAGCGCATCGACGGCGTCTCGAATGGCTTGGATGTGGGCCGGCGTCGAGCCGCAGCAGCCGCCGACAGCGTTGACGCCGAACTCGCGCACGAAGCCGGCGAGTTCGCGCGCCAACTCCTGCGGCGTTTCGGGATAGATCGTTTCACCTCGGGGCCCCATCAGCGGCAGACCGGCATTTGGAACGACGCTCACGAAACACCGCGAGTTCTCACACATGTAACGGACGGAATCGCGCATTTGCGCCGGACCGGTCGAACAGTTGAGACCGATGACGTCGATCGGCAGCGCGTCGAGCGTGGCAACGATCGCGCGAACGTCGGTGCCCAACAGCATGCGCCCTTCTTGAATTAGGGTCGGCTGCGCCTGAATCGGAACGCGCCGCAGCCCGCGTTCGAACTCGCGCACGATGCCTGCGATCGCGGCCTTGAGTTCCAGGATGTCCTGCATCGTCTCGAGCACGACGAGGTCGGCGCCGCCCTCAATCAGCGCGCGCGCCTGCTCGCCGTACACGTCGCGCAGCCGCTCGTACGAAATTTTCGAGAGGCTCGGATCCGATGAAGAAATCAGCATGCCGGTCGGCCCCATCGAGCCGGCGACGAAGCGCGGACGCGCCGGCGTGGAGAATTTGTCGCATGCGGCGCGCGCCAGCCGGGCCGCAAGCCGGTTGATTTCGAGCGTGCGATCGCCTAAATCGTATTCGTCGAGCTTGAGGCGCGAGGCCATGAACGAGTCGGTCTCGACGACGTCGGCGCCGGCCGCCAGGTATGCCTCGTGAATGTTCGAGACGAAGTCCGGGCGCGACAAAACGAGCGCCTCGTTACAGCCCTGGTAACGCGCCCCGCCGAAGTCGTCCGCGGACGGTTCGAGTGCCATGAGCAGCGTGCCCATGGCGCCGTCGAAAACCAGGACCCGCTCTCCGAGCAGGCGCAGATAGTCGGACAATACTTAGCGGTTCACCCGTTCATCGGCGATGTCGGCCGCACGAATCTCACCGACCGCGCTTCCGGCCCGATTATACACGACCGGCCGGCCGAACCGAACGAGTTTCATCGCTTTTTCCTCGTCGAATATCCCCAACCGGAGCAACATTGCGACCGTCGCGGGTCCGCGCGCGCGCGCCGCGCCGTCGAGCACTTTCAAAACGTATCCGATGCCCGCGCGGATGCCCGCGACGCCGTGGACGCCTTCGGCGCCGCCCTTGCAGGCGATCGTGCCGTCCCCAACTTGCATGAGCACCGTGTCGAGCTGACCCGTGCCGGCGACGTACTCGGGATGGGCGACCATCGCATCGCGCACGACGCGCAGCGCGGCGGCGTCGCCCGATCCGACGCGCTCGAGCGATGCCAGCCGCACGAACGACCGAGCGGCGTTGCGAAGGCTGGTCGCGTACACGGGAATGCCGCAGCCGTCGACTCCCACCGGCCACGTTTCGGGGTCGTCGCCGGAAACGCGCGCGCACAATCGCAGAATGCGCTGCTGGGCCGGATTCGAAAGTTCCAGATAGGTCGACGCATCCGCGCCGATCGCTTTGCAGAGCGCGAGAATACCGGCGTGCTTGCCCGAGCAGTTATTATAAATCGGACCGGGTTCGACGCCGGCCCGAATCATCGCGTGGGCGGTTTTTTCGTCGTACGGAAGGTGCGTGCCGCATTGCAGCGCCGACTCGTCCATCCCAATCTTTTGCAGGATCGAAGCCACCGCTTCGACGTGAAACGGCTCGCCGACGTGCGAAGCCGACATGACCGCGATCTCACGCGGTTCGAGCCCGAACCGCTCGCGCACGCCCGCTTCGACGGCGGCGGCCGCAATAAACGGCTTCGCGGCGGAGCGCAGGTACACGGGGTCGTCGACGTCGCCGGTTTCAAAGACCGGGTTGCCGCCCACGTCCACGGCGCACGCGGCGACGCGGTGAACCGACTCGACGCGATCGCCGCGAGTAACCTCGACTATCACGGCGAACGGCTAGACGACGAGGGCCGGTTCGACGACGATCGCTTCTTGTTCGGTAAACAGCGGGTTGCTGAGGTACCGTTCGCCCGTGTCGCAGCCGATGGTGACGATCGTTTTACCTTTTGACTCGGGGCGCGCGGCCACTTGCAGCGCCGCCCAGACGTTGGCACCGGCGGAGATGCCGACGAGCATACCTTCCTCGCGCGCCAGGCGGCGCGACGTCGCGAACGCATCCGCATCGGTGACGCGAATGACTTCGTCGTACACGCCGGTGTCGAGAACCTTCGGAACGAAACCGGCACCGGTGCCCTGAATCTTATGCGGCCCCGGACTACCGCCCGAAAGCACCGCCGACGTGTCGGGCTCGACCGCGACGATCTTTACGCTGGGTTTGCGCGACTTGAGCAGCTCGCCGACGCCGGTAATCGTGCCGCCGGTTCCAACCGCCGAAACGACGACGTCGACCGCCCCGTCGGTATCGCGCCACACCTCTTCGCCCGTCGTGCGGCGATGGGCTTCGGGGTTGGCGGGGTTGTCGAACTGCTTGGGCGTGAAGTAGTTCTCGGGTGCTTTGGCCACGATCTCGTCGGCCCGGTTCAACGCGCCCGGCATTCCCTGCGCGCCGGGCGTCAGCACGACTTGCGCGCCGTAGGCTTTGAGCAAGTTTCGACGTTCGATCGTCATCGTGTCGGGCATCACCAGGATCAGCGGATAGCCTTTGGCGGCGGCGACGAACGCCAGCGCGATTCCCGTGTTTCCGCTGGTTGCCTCGAGGATCGTCATACCGGGACGCAGCCGCCCGTCCCGCTCGGCCGCTTCGATCATCGAAACACCGATGCGATCCTTGACCGACCCGGCCGGATTGAATGACTCCATCTTGACCAGCACCGTGGCCGGAAGTCCTTGATTGAGCCGCGGGATCTTGACCAACGGCGTGTTGCCGACGGCGTCCGCCAGATTTTCGTAAATGCGAGCCATAGTAGTGAGCTTAACCTTCTACCGGCGCCGAGCGTTTCAGCCGGCCGCGACGCCTCCTCGCGTATCCGCGAGGCATCCGCGCGATTGGCGAGTATCTATGGCGGCATGTGGAGCTTTCACCCATACCGGCGCTTTGTTGCCGCGATCGCCGTTGGCGCGCTCGCCGCTGCGATCCCGCATCCGGCCGTTGCACGCGCCGGCCCGCCGACGCTCGACGACGCCATCGCGGCGATCGAGTCGTACGCTCCGGCGGCCATGACCAACCAAGGTACGCCCGGCCTCTCGATCGCGATTACGGATCGTAACGCGACGATCCGGATCGTCACCCTGGGCTACGCCGACGTCGCCGCCAAGACCCCGGTGACGCCGCAGTCGCGGTTTGCGATCGGATCGATCACCAAGTCGATGACCGCGCTGGCACTGATGCAGCTCTACGATGCACGCGCGCTCGCACTGGACGGCCCCGTGCGCGCCTACCTTCCTTGGTTTTCGATCGATAGCGGCGGCAAGCCGATTTTGGTTCACCAACTGCTCTCGCACACGGCCGGCATTCCGGACGACTACTCGTTGGAAAACGGATACCTTTACGACCTGACGGCGTTGCGCGGCGCAAACGTGCTGTTCGAGCCCGGTACGTCGTGGTCGTACTCGAACGATGGCTATG
>DATCGB010000142.1:0-7869 GCA_036509155.1 Candidatus Tumulicola sp.
GGACCTCGCCAGCGCCGTAACGGCCGACGTTCATTTCGTCGACGCCGGTTATCATATGATGGGGCTCTATCCGCCGGATTTCGATAAGTGAGCGACGCACCGAGCGATGACGAGCTGTCCGCGATTCTCGCCGCGCTCGACGCGCTAACTGCGGCGCCGCCGCTTCGAAACGCGGCCGGCCTCTCGGCTTGGACGCTCGCGGCTCGGCTGCCCGATCTCGAAATCGATGACCTGCTCGCGCTGGGGCGCGCCCCGGACGTTGCGGTGTGTTCGGCAAGATACTAATCGCGAACCGGGGAGAAATCGCCGTGCGCGTCCTGCGGACCGCCAAAGAAATGGGCATCGCCACGGTGGCCGTCTACTCCGAGCCCGACCGCGACGCGCTGCACGTGCAAATGGCCGACGAAGCCTATCTCGCCGGACCTGCCGCGCCGTCGCAAAGTTATCTCGACGGCGCGAAGCTCATCGCGATCGCGTTGCGCTCGGGCGCCCAGGCAATCCATCCGGGCTACGGATTCTTGGCCGAGAACGCGGCCTTCGCCCGCGAGGTCGTCGCAGCGGGATTAACGTGGATCGGCCCGCACGCCGACGCGATCGACGCGATGGGTGACAAGCTGCGCGCTCGCCGGGCCATGCAAGAGGCCGGGGTTCCGCTCGTACCGGGCGGCACCGAACCGGTTGCCGATATCGCCGCGGCGCGCGCGGCGGCGAAATCCTTCGGGCTCCCGCTGGCCCTCAAAGCTTCCGGCGGCGGCGGCGGCAAGGGGTTGAAGGTCGCGCGTACGGACGACGAAATCGAGTCCGCCTTCGATACCGCCAAGCGCGAAGCCGAAACGTACTTCAAAAACGGCACGATCTACGCCGAACGCTATCTCGACAACCCCAAGCACGTCGAACTGCAAATCCTGGCTGACAAGCACGGGAACGTCGTGCACGTCGGCGAGCGCGACTGCTCGCTGCAGCGGCGCCATCAAAAGCTCTGGGAGGAAGCGCCCGTCGCGCTGCCGCCGAAATTGCGCGACGCGATGCGCGCCGCGGCCATCCGCGCGGCGGCGGCGATCGCCTACGATTCGGTTGGAACGATCGAGTGTCTCGTGGCCGGGGACTCGTTTTACTTTCTCGAGATGAACACGCGCATTCAAGTCGAGCATACGGTGACCGAAATGATCTCCGGCCTCGATCTCGTCCGCGAGCAAATCCGCGTGGCGGCCGGCGAGCCGCTCGGCTTCGGGCAGGCAGACGTAGGGTTCAGGGGATTCGCCATCGAGGGCCGAGTGAACGCCGAGGATCCCGCACAAAACTTTCGTCCGGAGCCCGGAACCATCGGCGCCTACCGCGAGCCGGGCGGCTTGGGCGTGCGGGTCGATTCCGCAGCCTACGCCGGCTGGACGATTTCGGCCGATTACGACTCGATGATCGCCAAACTCGTCGTCTGGGCTCCGACGCGGATGCAGGCCATCGCGCGCCTCCGCCGCGCGATCGACGAGTATGTCGTGCAAGGCGTGCCGACGACCCTCCCCCTATTGCGCGCGCTATGCGACTTACCGGCCGTCATCGACGCCAGCTATGGAACTTCAACGCTCGAAGCGTTCGCGCGAACCCTAAGCGCACCGGCCGGCGATGGGGCCGAGACCGGACCGACGCCCAACGTGCAAGCTCGGGTGCGGGGCGTCGTCACCGGCAACGACGACGGTATCTTGCGCGTCGAAGTCAACGACAAGCTCTTTCACGTGCGTTTGGTCGATACGCCATTTCGCGTCGCGTCGGGTTCGCCGGCCCTCCCCGCCGCCCCGCGTCTCGGCGGCGCCCGAAAGTCGCCAGCCAAGCGCACCGGCAACGACGTCGTGTCGCCGATGCACGGCGCGATCGTCGCGCTCAACGTCGCCGAAGGTTCCGAAGTCGCCGAGGGCGCGGTCGTAGCGGTCATCGAGGCCATGAAGATGATGAACGAGATCCGCGCGCACAAAAGCGGCACGGTCGTGCGCGTTCACGGCGCGCCCGGCGGCTCGATCGAAGCCGGCGCGCCGATCGTCACGATCGCCGCGGTCCCGCCACCTTCGTGAGCGTGCGTGCGCGGCTGCTGGTCGTCACTGCTTTTAGCGCGGTTGCGGCATTTCCGGGAACGGCATCGTCGCAAACGCCACCCCCGCCTTCGGCGCTGCCGGAAACCGCTCCGTCGGCGTCACCGAGTTTGCCCGATCCTTGCGGGTCGCTTCTCTCGATCGTGAACCGCCCGACATTCGGCACCGGCGTCTGTGCCGTGCGTACCGGACATTTCGACGTTGAGAACGGCTACACGAATACGGTTAGCACCGGCCCGGGCGGCGGCAGCGCCGCCCTCTATCCGCAATCCTTGATTCGCGTCGGTACGTCCGATCCGCACCTCGATTTCGAGTTCGGAGCACCCAGTGAGGAGCGTTCATCCCTCGGGGGAACCGCAACCGGCGGATCGACGGACGCGAGCTTCGGCATGAAGTACGAGCTCGGCTACGATGCAAAGGCCCTGTGGGGCGTGAGTGCCGTCGCGACCGTTCCGAGCGGCGCGCGGACCTTCTCCGCCGGAAACGCGCAGTTCACCGGCAATCTCAACTGGGGTTATTCGATCGACTCGGAGTTGGGTCTCGCCGGCACGCTGGGCTTTAACGCTTTCAGTGCGTATAACGCCGCCGGTGTAGCTCAATCCTATTTCGCGTTCGCGCCGACGCTCGAGGTCACCGCGGCGTTGCCCGGCGGGCCGTCCCAACTGGCCGCCGAGTACGCGTACTTCTCGTCGGCCGGCCCTGGCCTGGGCGGAAAGTCCTGGTTCGACTTCGTCTATCAGCGCGATTTCGGGCCTCACGTGCAGTTCGACGTCGAATACGGCTTTTCACCAACCTTCATCGGCGGCCAAAAACAGCACTACGTGGGCGCCGGTCTGTCGTTCATGAACTAGGAGCCTGTAAGGGTATGACCGATTTCCGTCTCCGCGCCGCCTTTTGTCCGAAATACTTCGTTGCTCATCGGTCACGAAGCTACGGCTTCGCTCCCTCTTCGCGCCTCGTCTCCGAACAAAATTCGGCGCGGATCCAAAAATCGTCATACCCCTACAGGCTCCTAGGAAGTCGATGTCCGGCGCCTGAAGGAGACTCAAGGAGGGACCACCGATGAGCGCTTCGCCGCCATTTAACATTGGGAACACCGCCTTCATGCTGCTCTGCGCGAGCCTGGTCATGCTGATGACCCCGGGGCTCGCTTTTTTTTACGGCGGTTTAGTCCAACGCAAAAACGTCCTGACCATCATGATGCAAAGCTTCATGTCGCTCGGATGGACCACCGTCCTGTGGTTCGCCTTCGGCTATTCGGAGAGCTTCGGGCCCACGTGGCACGGCATCATCGGCAATCCGACGACGTACGCGTTTTTACGCGGCGTGACGCTTCAAACGATGTTCTCCGGAAACAATGCCGGCATTCCGCTGATCGTTCACATCGTCTATCAGATGATGTTTGCGATCATCACGCCCGCGCTAATTACGGGCGCATTCGCGAACCGCGTCACGTTTAAGGCGTATTTCTGGTTTCTCACCGGATGGCTGGTTTTCGTGTATTTCCCGTTCGTACATATGCTTTGGAGCCCGGACGGAATCTTGGCGAAGTGGGGAGCGCTCGACTTCGCGGGTGGGATCGTCGTGCACGCTTCCGCCGGATTCGCGGCGCTGGCCTCGGTGCTTTACGTAGGCCGCCGCTCCGTCGTCGATAGCAAACCTCACAACGTGCCGTTAATCGCACTCGGCACCGGCCTTCTCTGGTTCGGTTGGTACGGTTTCAACGCCGGCTCGGAACTGCGCGTCGATGCGGTGACGGCGTCCGCGTTTTTAAACACCGACGTGGCAGCTTCGTTTGCCGCCGTGACCTGGTTATTCATCGAATGGGTCCACGGTCGACAACCGAAGTTCGTAGGTCTGCTAACTGGGGCCGTAGCGGGCCTAGCGACGATCACGCCGGCGGCCGGCTACGTGTCGCCGATGACGGCGGTGATTATCGGAGTCGCCGCCGGGTTCGTTTGTTATTTCGCGGTTGCCCTAAAGAATCGACTCGGTTGGGACGACGCGCTCGACGTCTGGGGCGTTCACGGAGTGGGCGGCGTTCTTGGAATCGTACTGTTGGGCGTCTTTGCGTCGACGCTCTGGAATCCGAACGGCGCCGACGGGTTGCTGCGTGGGAACCCCGGGTTTCTTGGCAAACAGGTCGCGGCCGCATTGATTTGCAGCTCTTGGGCATTCGGATTTACTTATGCAATGCTCTGGTTAATCAACCTCGTGACGCGGGTCAAGGTGGACGAACGAGCCGAAGAGCGCGGTCTCGACTCCGCGCTCCACGGCGAAGAAGCGTATCCGCTGGGTATCTGATTTCGTCCGGCTCCATGACCGGAGCTTGGCGTCCGGCGGCGTATTAGTCGGAGATGCCTCGCGATTTTACGACGTCCGGAATTCCGATCGACCCGGTCTACGACGCGGTCAAAAGCGGCGCGCACGACTTGGGCGAGCCCGGCGCGTTCCCATACGGGCGGGGTCTCCATCCGACCATGTACCGCAAGCGGCTGTGGACGATGCGCCAGTATGCCGGCTTTGCAACCGCGGCGGAGTCGAACGCGCGCTACCGGTATCTGCTCGAGCGCGGACAGACCGGCCTGTCGGTCGCGTTCGACCTTCCGACGCAGCTCGGATACGACTCCGACGCGCCCCAAGCGCGCGGCGAAGTCGGTAAGGCCGGCGTTGCGATCGACTCGATCGCCGACATGGAGATGCTGTTCGAGGGAATCCCGCTGGACGGCGTGACGGTGTCGATGACGATTAACGCGCCCGCATCGATTCTGCTCGCGCTGCTGCTGGTCGTCGCACGCCGCCGGGGCATTCCGTTTGAAAAACTGGGCGGAACGGTTCAGAACGACGTGCTCAAAGAGTACGTCGCGCGGGGCACGTACATCTACCCGCCTCGGCAGTCGATGCGCCTCGTGACCGACGTCATGGCCTACTGCGCGCGCGAAGTACCGCAGTGGAACGCCATTTCCGTCTCGGGCTATCACATTCGGGAAGCCGGCTCGACCGCCGTCGAAGAGATCGCATTCGCGCTGGCAAATGGAAAGGCATACCTGCTCGCCGCCCGCGCGGCCGGCATCGATCTCGACGCGATCGCGCCGCGCATGTCGTTCTTCTGGAACGCGCACAACGACTTTTTCGAAGAGATCGCCAAGTTTCGCGCCGCTCGTTACCTTTGGGCGCATATTACCCGCGACGAATTCGGCTGCGCCGATCCGCGTTCGCAGATGCTGCGGTTCCACACGCAAACCGGCGGCTCGACGCTCACCGCCCAAGAGCCCGACAATAACGTCGTGCGCGTGACCCTCCAAGCCCTGGCGGCCGTGCTCGGCGGCACCCAGTCGCTGCATACCAACGGTAAGGACGAAGCCCTCGCGTTGCCGACGGCCGAAAGCGCCAAGGTCGCGCTGCGGACGCAACAGATCGTCGCCTACGAATCCGGCGTTGCCGACGTTGCCGACCCGCTCGCGGGTTCGTACTACGTGGAAACGCTGACCAACGAACTGATCGAGAGGGCGGCGGCTCTGATCGCGGAAGTCGACGCGTTGGGCGGCAGCATCGCCGCGATCGAGAGCGGCTGGATGCAGTCACGCATCGCCGACTCCGCCTACGCCGAACAACAGGCGATCGAACGAGGCGACGCCGTCGTCGTCGGCGTCAACGCCTTCGTCGAGCCGGAGAGCGGTCAAGCGAGAATTCCGCTGCAGCGGATCGACGAACGGATCGAACGCGAGCAGGCCGAACGGCTGCGCGCAGTCCGCGCCGGCCGCGATGGGAACGCCGTTCGACGGCGGCTCGAAGCCGTGCGCGCGGCGGCCGGCGGGCGCGACAACCTCATGCCGCATTTCATCGAGGCGGTCGACTCGGGCGCCACGCTGGGCGAGATTTGCAACGTGCTGCGCGACGTGTTCGGCGTGTACCACGCCAAGGAGGTGGTCGCGTAATGGAGATCGATCACGTCGCGATCGTCGTGAAGGATCTCGACGCGGCGGTACGCCTCTACACGCAGACCTTGGGATTCAAGGAAGTCTACCGTGAGATCGTGGGCGACCAAGGCGTCGAAGCGGTCGGCCTTGAGGCCGGAAGCGCGATCGTCGAGTTGCTTCGCCCGCTGGACGAGCAATCGTCGATCGCCAACTATCGCGGCTCCGCCGAAACGCGGCTGCATCACACCGCCTACCGAGTCGAGAACCTTCAGGCCAAGCTCGACGAGCTGAAAGCCGGCGGCGTGCGTTTGATCGACGAGCGCCCGCGCCAGGGGGCGCACGGCAATCTCATCGCCTTCCTCCATCCGAAATCGACTGCGGGCGTGCTGATCGAACTCTGTCAGCCGCCCAAGCCGTTCTAACCTCGCTCTAACAGCCGCCTAATCGTATCTCACGCGTGCTTTTTGCGCGCATGGGGCACAATTGGCCGTGAGGTACATGCAACAAATGACTAACAAGTGGTTTCTCGGGCTCGCAACGTCGGCGGCATTCGGGGCGGCATCGCTGCTCGCGACGATTCCGGCCGGCGCTCAGGTGGTCTACGCGCCGTCGGCGGGCGTGCCGATCTCCCCGTACACGCCGATTTTGGCGGCCTTGGAGCCGCCAGGTTGTCCGCTCTACGGCAACGGCCAGTGGGCGTTCATCAATAACGCTTGGATATGGTGCCCCCCGACTGAGGTCGCCGTGGCGCCGCCGGTCGGTCAGGCCGCACTCTCCGGATATTACGGTTTTGGTGCGTTGATGCCGCCGGCAACCATCGCCGTAGCGCCCCCGCAGCCGATGGCCTACGCGCCCGTCTATACGGCGCCGGCCGGCTACGCGTCGCCCTACGGTTACTCATCGCCATACAGTTACGGATCGTATGGCTCACCCTACGCGTACGGCACTCCGGTTGCCTATATTCCGCCGGTTACGCCGGTCGGTTACGGCTACGGATCGCCGGCCGGCTACGGTTATGGCTCGCCGGTTGGTTACGGATCGCCGGTCGGTTACGGTTACGGATCGCCGGTCGGTTACGGCTACGGATCGCCGGTCGGATACGGCTACGGCACCGGCAGTTCGCTGACGGGGAGTCCGATACTCGACATGGTTCTGGGACTCGTCGCGTCGTCGCTGGTCTCGTCGCAGTTTCAGCAGTCGGCCTACCCGGGCTATGGATACGGTCAGGGCTACCCGACCGGTTACCAACAGTATCCGGGCTACCAACAATATCCGGGTTACGGACAATATCCGGGTTACGGACAATATCCGAGCTACGGACAAAGCTATCCGGGTTACGGACAAAGCTATCCGGTGGGCTACCAGCCCTACCAAGGATACGGACAAGGCTATCCGGGCGGCTACCAAAGCTATCCGAGTTACGGTGGCAACACCTACTACCGGTACGTCAAGACCGTCAATCGTTACTACTACGGTAAGGGATGGCACAATAAGCCGCGGCCTGGGCACGCTCCGCGAACGATGCATCCGTTCTACCATCCGATACATAACGAGCTGACGTGGATCGCGCGCGACCGCGCTCGCATCGCCAACCTTCGCGGCCAGGGCGGCAATCGCACCCAGATCGCGAAACTGAGAAGCAACATCCAGCGCAACGAAAACCGGCTGGCTCGGCAGCGCTCCGCCGAAAACCATGGGATCGCGACGCGCAACGTCGTGCGTCACGGACCGATCTCGGTCGCCCGCGCCCACAACGTGGCTCCGCGCATGGCGGCACCCGTCCGGCAGGCTCGGATGACCGCAACGCACGTCCAGGCTCCGCGTATGGCGGCGGCACCCGTCCGGCAGGCTCGGATGACCGCAACGCA
>DATCGB010000143.1:0-5248 GCA_036509155.1 Candidatus Tumulicola sp.
GGTTGACGGGGAAACCGGGAAGAATCAGACCGGCGCGGGCCGAATCGCACTGCTGCGCTCGACCGACGGCGGTGCGAGCTGGACGACGATTTCGATGGCCGCAACGCATGAGGGCGCGCCGTGTCGAGTCAAACATTGCTATCCGGATTTCTTCACCGGACAGGCCGCGGTGGCGGTCGACCGATCCGGCGGCTTCGCGTTCGCCTACGCCCAAAACCGCGTCCGGCAAGGTCCCAACGCCCTCTACGTTCGGCGGTCGAGCGACGGCGTGCGCTGGAGCGATCCGGTGGCCGTCGCCGTCGCCGGCAACTCGACCAGTCCCGCAATCGCCGCCGGGCCTGCGGCCGGAGATTTCCGGCTGGTTTGGCAAGACGACCGCAAGGGAGCGGGCTTGTGGAACACGTGGTACGCACGCAGCCGCGACGGCGGTGCGACGTGGTCGCGTAGCGTCCGTTTGTCCGACCGCGGCGCGGGCGCGCCCTACAAACACCGCGACGGTTACGACTTTCCGTTCGGAGATTATTTGGGTCTCAGCGTCGATTCGGACGGTACGAACTACGTGATCTGGGGTGAAGGTTCGGCCGTGTATTTACCCGGCGGCACGTGGTGGACGCGCAACGAATAGGCGAGCGATACGTGGGGTTACGTTATCGAATCCAGCACCTTTCCGAGGCGTCGCAGACCTTCGTTAACGTACTCGGCAGGCAGGCCGAAACTGACGCGCAGGCAGTTTTCCAGCCCGAACAGCGCGCCGGGCGCGACGAACGTACTTTGCTGCGCGATCAGGCGCCGTACGAGTTCTCGCGAATCGATCGCGTGTCGATAGGTTACGACGCTAATCGCGGCCGCGTCGGGGGCGAGTACGTCGACGTCGCCGCGCCGGTTCGCCCATCGCTCGAGGTTTTCGAAACCTTCGCGCACGTAGTGCCGCGTGCGCGCCAGAATACCCGGGCGCACCGATGGCGACAACGCGATCGCGGCAAGTTTGTTGCCCAGCATGGTCGTGCAGATCGTAATGTAATCTTGCCACGCCCACATCCGCTCGACGACGTCAGCTGGCCCGACGATCCAACCGATCCGCAGCCCCGGCAAGCCGTACGCTTTCGACATGCTGTTGACGGCCAGCACTTTATCGTAGCCGCCGTAGAACGTCGGCGTAACTTCGTCGGTGCGATGTTCGGTGCCGGCGTACACTTCGTCGGCGAGCAGCCACGCATCGGCCGACCGCGCCGCGTCGATGACGGCCTGCCGCTCGACCGGCTGCATCACGCGGCCGGTCGGGTTGTTCGGATTGACGACGGCGACCAGCGTCGTGGCCGGCGTTACGGCCCGCGCGACTTCGGCCAGGTCGAGCTGCCAATCGCGCTTGGGGTCGAGGGCGAAGGTCGAAAGCCGTCGTCCGAGATTTTGCGCGAGGCCCCAAAACTGCTGATAGTTCGGCTGCATCACGGCGACGTCATCGCCCGGATCGGTAACCGTCAGCAGCGCGGTGAAGTTGGCCTGAATCGCTCCAACGGTCACGAGCACGTTGTCGCGGGTCGCGCCCGGATAGAGCGTCGCGATGCGGTCGCGCAGCTCGGGAAGTCCGTTGGCCTGCGGATAGTTGAGTTCGATGTCGGCGAGCGATTCGCGCGCGCCGTCGTCGGGAATCAACTCGCGCATCGTCATCGGACGCACGCCGCTTTCCGACAAATTGTAATCGACCCGATTCTCCCAGGTCGAAAGCAGCCGTTCGGTTTCGAAGGGAACGAACCGCGTAGCGATCGGGCTTATTCGATCGGCGACGGCGACGGTTCGGGCATCTCGGGGTGAAGCGCCTGGGCGCCGGTACACAGTAGCCGGCCCTTCAGGCTGAACTGCGCGATTTGTCCACCGTCGGCCGTCATCGCCGTTGCGGTGACCGTGACGGGCTTGCCGGGCGGCAGCGCCGCGCGATTGTAAAGCAGATCGGTCTGCCGAATCAGTGCATCGATCGAGCGATCGTTCAAATTGTCGTCGAACCACTGGCAGGTCGACGCCGGTCCGGGCAGCGCCGGATACTCGTACACGATGGTTTCGGCGGCGGCCGGAATCTTGGCACTGGCGGCGGCGACCAGCGCGGCCGCGGCGAGCGAGACGAAAACGGTAGAACGCTTCATTCCGGCATTATACCCGCGACCGGCAAAATCCGCAGCATCCTCACCAGCCCCCCGACGCGCCGCCGCCGCCGAAACTCCCGCCCCCGGCCGAGAATCCGCCCCCGCCGCCTCCGCCGAACGAGGAGGACGATCCGCCGCCCGACCCGCCGCTCAGGGCGACCAGCGCCCAGAGGCCGCCCATGTCCCGGCGGGCAGCGGTTTTGCCTTCGTGCTTGATCAGGTAGCCGTAGCGGATGGCGGCCACGATCCGCATGATGACCATCAGCAGGATGAAGCCGCCAAAGAGCAGCGGGATGATCATGTGGAGGATCGCCGACGGGTCGATCGGCATCGGCGGCGGCTGCGTGACTTTGAACGACGGCGTAATGGTCGCGAGCATCGCTGCGACCCCGCTCTGGACGGCGCCGTCAACGTCGCCGGCTTTCATCCGTGGCGTAATGTCGTTTGTGATGATTTGATGCGCGTCCGCGTCGGGCAGCTTCCCCTCTAAACCGTAGCCGACCTCGATGCGAATCTTGTGGTCCGCCATGAACAAAAATAGGATCGCGCCATCGTCGTGACCGTGCCGGCCGATCTTCCAGCGATCGGCGGTTTCGGACGTCCACGTCTCGAGCGGGACGTCGCCGGTGGATTGGCCGATCCACACGAGCACCTGGTGGCCCGTGGCGGCTTCGTAGGCCGTCAGTTCGTTTTCGAGCGCGGTGCGCGCGTCGCTCGAGAGCGCGCCCGCGCCGTCGGTGACGTGGTGGTCGGGCGTGGGCGGCACGTTGATGCCGGCCGCAGCGGCGGCCAGCGGCCACGCCAGGATCGCGGTCAGCGCAACGAACCGCGCCAGAGTGACCCGCGCCGCGTTCATGGCGGCCCGTCGCTAGGAGCCGGAAAGTGCGCGTGCAGCGCTTCGCCTACGCGCCCGACGGCGTGCAAGACGCCTTCGGTAATCGCGCCGCGTGCAAAGTACGCCCGGCTTTCTTCCACAACGGCGTTCCAAAACGGATCGCCGACGAGTGCGTGCAGCGCGCGGTCGCCAACCACGGCGAACTGGCGCGCCTTCGGAGCGATCAGGATCAGCGTCGCGTTTTCGCCGTCGTGACGGTGCAGCCCGGTGCGGGCGAACTCGTGCTTGGCGCGTTCGAACGCATCCACCGCCTTGTCGGGAATCACGCGAACCGCAATCCGGCCGGTCGTGCCGTCCTCGGCGGAGGTGATGGCTCGCGCGACGCGCGCGCGTTCGGCAGCCGTCACGGGCTGAAATTCACCGTCGGCGGCTTTTCGGCGCCCGGCTGCGACTGGAAGTACGGCTTCTCGTTGAATCGACTGCCGAACATGCCGGCGAACAGGACGGTCGGAAGCGTGTCGCGTTTCGTGTTGAAGGCGCGCGCTACGTCGTTGTATTTCTTGCGTTCGAAGGCGATGCGGTTCTCGGTTCCTTCGAGTTGGGCTTGAAGCGTTTGGAAGTTTTCGGTGGCCTTGAGCTGCGGGTAGTTCTCGGAGACCGCCAGCAGGTGCGAGAGCGCCGATCCGAGCGTGTCCTGGGCTTTCGCATATTGGGCGAACGCCTGCGGATTATTCACCGCATTTTGCACTACCTCGGGCGAGATCTGTCCGACGCTGGCGCGCGCCTTGGCGACGGCTTCGTACGTGCTCGACTCGAAGCCGGCCGCCCCTTTGACGGTGGCGACGAGATTCGGAATGAGATCGGCGCGCCGCTGATAGACGTTCTGCACCTGTCCCCACTGCGCGTCCACCGATTGGCTCAACGTGACCAGCGAGTTATAGGTCGATGCCACCAGGACGACGATGACCAGCACGATGCCCGCGATGACGATCGGGCCGGTGAACGAACGGCGTTGCTGCACGATGCTAAATACTCCATTCCCAGGTGTTCCAGAACGGCGTCACGGCGTGGGCGGGCTGGTAGTTTTTGAGGTCGGTATTGACCACGTCGAGCTCGCGCTGGTACCAAAGGACGATAAATGGGAGTTGCCGAGCGGCAATTTCCTGCACGCGGGCGTAGGCCGTTCGGCGAATGGCCGGATCGTAGCTGGTCAGGGCCGTCCGTTCGGCCGCGTCCAGCGCGGGGTCGCAGAAGTGATAGACGTTCCAGCCGGCCGGCGGCGCCATCGAGCAGAGCAGCAGAATCGAGTCGTCGGGATCCGAGCCGTTGGCCCAGTTTTCGAAGATGACGTCGAACTTGCCGGACTGCTCGATCCCGCCCATCGATTTGGTGGCGTAGAGTTGGCCGGATGGATAGTTCTTGATCGTGACGTCGACGCCGGCTTGGCGCCACTGCGCCTGAATCACGGCCTCCGCTGCGGTCGCCGTATCCGACCCCGTAAAGCTCACCAGGCTCAGCGCCAGCGGCCGGCCGCCCTTTTGGCGGATGCCGCCCGGCTGGGCCGTTCGCCAGCCGGCCGCGTCGAGCAGCCGAGTCGCTTGCGCCAGGTCGTACGAATAATGTTTGGCGTGCGGATCGTACGCCCATGAAAACGGCGGCTGATCGGTATCGCCGGCAAGCGTGACGCCGTGCGTCACCTTCTCGATGAGCGCGCGGCGATCGGTCGCGTAAACTAACGCCCGGCGGACGCGGACGTCGTTTAACGCCGGAACGGCGGCGTTGAAGCCGAGATCGGCAAACCGCGTAAAGGGTGAGAGCACGACGCGCGTGCCCGGAATGCCGCGCAAGCTGGCGGCCATCGTTTCGGGCGCGCGATAGAAGAAGTCGAGCTGGTGGGACTCGATCATCGAGAGCATCGTGTTGTCGCTTGGAACGATGTGGTAGTCGATGCGGTCGAGCTTGGGCCGTCCGCGCCAGTAGTGCGGGTTGGCGACGAACTCGATCGTCGAGCCCCTCTCGTACTTGACGATTCGAAACGGGCCGGTTCCGATCGGAAGCTCGTTGTAGGGCACGCGATTGATGTCGGAATAGCGCGCCAACAGGTGCTTGGGCAAGATGCAGTCGGGGTGATTGGCCAGCGTGAAAAACGTCGCGACGAACGGTGCGAACGAATGCTTGAGGTGCACGGCGATCGTGTAGGCGTCGAGCCGGTCGATGCGAGCGACGTCGTCGTAGCCGAGCCGGCTGACGACCGCGTTGCGCGGATTCATCATTT
>DATCGB010000144.1:0-2722 GCA_036509155.1 Candidatus Tumulicola sp.
CGTTTCGATCGCGCTGGATGAAATCGCGGCGGGCAAGATCCAGTCGCACCGCACCCGCGAGGGCATCAAGTAGCGTCGCCGACCGCCTGACGGGCGAACGGACGACGGTGCGATAGCATTATGTGTGGAATTGTCGGATACATCGGACCCCGAAACAGCGTGCCGATCATTCTCGACGCCCTCGGCCGGTTGGAATACCGCGGCTACGACAGCGCCGGGATCGCGGTAATCGACGCGGACGGTACCCTCACCGGATCCAAGGCCGAAGGCAAACTCTCTCGCCTGGCCGAGCGGTTGAGCGACGGCGAGCCGTTGTCGGGGATGACCGGCGTGGGGCACACGCGCTGGGCGACGCACGGCCGGCCTTCGGACGCCAACGCGCACCCGCACGTCGACTGCGGCGGCACGATCGCCGTCGTGCATAACGGGATCATCGAAAACTACACGTCGCTGCGCACCCGGCTGATCGAACTCGGGCACGTGTTCAAAAGCGAAACCGATACCGAAGTGCTCGCGCACCTGATCGAGATGCACTACCGGCCGGCAACCGGAGCCGCCGCAAACGGCAGCTTGGTCGAGGCCGTCCGGCAAACGCTGCACGAGGTGCGCGGCGCTTACGCGCTCGGCGTTATCTCGAGCGACGATCCCGAGCACTTGGTGTTCGCCCGCAACGGCGCTAGCCCGCTGGTGATCGGCATCGGCGAAGGCGAGATGTTCGTCGCATCCGACACGCCCGCCATCCTGCCCTACACGCGCAAAGAAATCATCCTTCAGGAAGGCGAGATCGCGGTCGTGGGCCGCGGCGGCTTCGCACTGATGGACTACGACGGTAAACCCATCGAACGCGAACCGATTCAGGTCATGTGGGATGCGACCTCGGCCGAAAAGAGCGGCTTCAAGCACTTCATGCTCAAGGAAATCTTCGAGCAGCCCAACGTCATCAAAGAGACGCTGGCGGGTCGGATCGATGCCGACGGCGACGTCCATCTGGGGCGCGAGATCGGCGACATTTCGGCCGAGCAGCTGCGCAAACTCAGTAAGATCGCGATAACCGGGTGCGGCAGCGCGTATTACGCCGGCTTAGTCGGGATGTATTTGCTGCGCTCGCTCGTGCAGCTGCCGGTCGAAATGGAACTCGCCAGCGAGTTCCGCTACGGCGATCCGGTCATCGACCCGACGACGCTCGTCATCGCGATGTCGCAGTCGGGCGAAACGGCCGACACCATCGAAGCCGTGCGCATCGCCAAAGCCAAGGGCAGCGCGGTCATGGGCGTCTGCAACGTGCTGGGCTCGCATCTCAGCCGGCTGGCCGACGGAACGCTGTTCACGCGGGGCGGCCCGGAGATCGGCGTGGCGGCCACCAAGACCTACGTCTCTCAGGTCACCGCCATGACGCTGTTCGCGCTGCATCTCGCGAAACTGCGCGGTACGACCGACGCGCGTCGCCTGCGCGAAATTTCCGACGGGACGAAGCTGCTGCCGGCCGCCGTCGACGTCGTGCTCAACACGTCCGACGAAATTCGCAAGGTCGCGCGCGAGTTTCGCAAGGCCCACGACGTCCTGTTTCTCGGACGATACGTGAACTTTCCAACCGCGCTCGAGGGCGCCCTCAAGCTCAAAGAAATCTCGTACATCCACGCCGAGGGCTATCCGGCCGGCGAAATGAAACATGGCCCGATCGCGCTGCTGGACTCGAACGTTCCGGTCGTCGGCATCATGACCGACGATCGCGTGCGGGAGAAAATGATTTCCAACCTGATGGAGTCCAAGGCCCGCGAAGCGCCCGTGATCGTGATCGCCAATCATGGCGACGAGGAAGCCAAAGCGCTCGCCGATCGCGTCTTCTGGGTGCCCAAGGTCGACGAGCTGCTGTCACCGATCGTCAACGTCATTCCGCTGCAGCTGCTGGCGTATCATATCGCCGACATCGAAGGCAAAGACGTCGACCAGCCGCGCAATCTGGCCAAAACCGTCACCGTCGAGTAGCACCGTACCGCTAGACTCCGAGGAATCGCGGTTGCCCGGCAATAACAGCGAGGCGATATGATTCGCAGCGACGGGCGACGCCCCGACGAGCTCCGGCCGACCACGATCGAACCGGGCTTCTTGAAATACGCCGAAGGCAGCGCGCTCATCAGCGTGGGAAATACGCGCGTGCTCTGTGCGGCGACGCTCGAAGAGCGCGTGCCGCCGTGGATGAAGGGGCGCGGACTCGGATGGGTCACGGCCGAGTATGCGATGCTTCCACGCGCGACCCAGGATCGCACGCAGCGCGAGGCCGTGAAAGGCCGGCTCGGTGGGCGCACGCACGAAATCCAGCGGATTATCGGCCGGGCGCTGCGCGCGGTGACCGATATGGCCAAGCTGGGGGAACGCACGCTGTGGATCGATTGCGACGTGCTGCAGGCCGACGGCGGAACGCGAACGGCGGCCGTAACCGGCGCGTACGTCGCATTGGCACTGGCACTGCGCAAGCTTTTCGACCCGCGCGATCCGGCGCGCTGGCCGCTGGCGGCGGCCGTGGCTGCCACCAGCGTCGGGATCGTCAACGGCCTTCCGATGCTCGACCTCGCCTACGACGAGGACAGCCAGGCCCACGTCGACATGAACGTTTTCATGACCGATGCAGGGCGTTTCGTCGAGGTTCAGGGCACCGCCGAGGCGGCACCGTTCGATCGATCCGAACTCGACGCGCTGCTCGGGCTAGCCGAAAGCGGCATTC
>DATCGB010000145.1:0-2479 GCA_036509155.1 Candidatus Tumulicola sp.
CCCGCGCGCGCGCCCGTTCGGGCGAAATTTGCGCCTCTATGCGCGCCTGGACCCGCGTCTCGTCGCTACCATCGCGGGCAACGACACGCGCGAGACGAGCAGCCTCCGGGGCGACCACCAGGACGGTGGCGTCGACGATGCCGGCATAGCCGGTCTCGAAAAGCAGCGGTACCACGTGCACGATCGGCTGCCCGGGCGCGGCCAGAGCTTCGCGCGCGGCGGCCAGCCGGCGAACGTGCGGATGAACGATCGCGTTGAGCCGCTCACGCGCGGACGGATCGCGAAAGACGATATCCGCGAGCGCCGCGCGGTCGAGCGACCCGCCGCTCACGACCTGCGGCCAAGCGCGCTCGATTTCGCGAAGGCCGTGGCTGCCGGGAGCGACGGCCTCCCGCGCGAGCGCATCGGTATCGATGACGAACGCGCCGAAGTCTTCGAACGACGACGCGACCGCACTCTTTCCGGCGCCGATGCCGCCGGTCAAACCCGCGCGCATGCGGCGCGGCTTATTCCGCGGCCGGAGGCTCCGCCGGGGATTCGCCCGCCGGCTCGGCGGGTTCGGCGGGGGTTTCGGCCGGAGCGGCTTCGGGAACCTCGGCCGCGGCGACGACCGGCGCGGCAACGTCGATTTCGGGAACGACGAGCCCTTCGATCTCTTCGGGCGGGACGTCGGCGACGTGTTGGATCGATGCGGTTATGCGCCGCGTCGTGTGATTGATCGTCAGCAAGGTCACTTCGATGTCTTGACCCGGCACGTACTGGGCGCCCGCGTCGAACTCGCCCTTCGGAACCATGGCGAGGATACCCGGGATGATTTCGACCAGCAGGTAGTTCGGCGTTACCTTCACGACTTGGGCCGTGAGCTTGTTCGTCTCGTAGAGCTTTTCGGCGTGCTCGTCCCACGGATCCGGCAGCGCGTGCTTGAGCGAAAGGCTGACTTTCTTGGCCTCGGGATCGAACTTCATGATCTCGACTTGCACGACGTCGCCGATCTTGACCACTTCCGAAGGATGTTTGATGCGCGCGTACGACAGTTCGCTGTTGTGGATCAGCCCGTCGATGCCACCGAGGTCGACGAACGCGCCGAAGTCGGCCAAACGCACGACCACGCCTTCGCGGATCTGGGCGACCTCGAGGGTGTCGAGCAGCTCCTGTTTCTTGGCCTGCAGCTCTTCTTCGAGCACCAAACGCTGCGACAGCACGACGCGATGGCGCTTGTGGTCGAGATCGATGACTTTCAGGCGCAAGCGCTGGCCGACGAGTTCGTCGAGATTGCCGACCGGCTGGCGCCGAATCTGCGAAGCGGGAACGAATCCGCGCATTCCCAAGTCGACCAGAACGCCGCCTTTGACGACCTGCGTAACGGTGGCTTCGATCACTTCGTCGTGCTCGTGCGCTTCGATCACCTTTTCCCACGTCTTGAGGGCGCGGGCGCGACGTTCGGACAGGAAAAGCGTTCCGTCCATCTCGTCGATGCGGTGAATCATCACCTCGAGGGTGTCGCCGACCTTGAGCAGCTTGGGATCGATGGCGAGTGAAAGCTCGCGAAACGGAAGTACGCCTTCGGACTTGCCGCCGACGTCGACCAGCAACTCGTCCTTGTCTTTTTGGACGATCATGCCGGTGAGAACTTGGCCTTCGTCGAGGACCTTCAGCGACTCTTCGTAGAGTTGCTGCTCGAACGCGAGTTGATCTTCTTCTATATGTTCGGAAACGATTTCAGTCGTAGAGATGTTGAGATTCCTACCTTACGTGTTGTATTTTTTGCGAACGTTACCGTTGACAGGCGCGGCACCACCAGGTGCCCCGTTGACCCAAAACCGTTCGCACGATCGGACTTCCGCATCGAACGCACGGTTCGCCGAGTCTGCCGTACGCCGAGAGGACGTTTTGAAATCCACCTCGGAGCCCGCCGGCGTCCACGTAGTCGTCGACGCTCGATCCGCGCATGACGATCGCGCGTTGCAAAACATCGACGATGGCGTGATGTAACCGGCGAATCGCAGGTTTCGTCAACGCCTTCGCGGGCCGGCTCGGACGGATCCGGGCCTCCCACAGCGCCTCGCACGCATAGATGTTGCCTATGCCCGCAACGCGCCGCTGATCGAGGAGCAAAACCTTGATCGGCGTCGTCCGCCCCGCAAGCATACCCATAAAGGCTTCGGCTGTAAAGCCTGACGAGAACGGCTCGATGCCGAGCTTCTCATCCCACGCTTCGCCCGTTTCGACCAGCCGCATGCGGCCGAAGGTCCGCAAATCGGCGAAGCTCAGGCGGGTGCCGTCCGCGAACCACAGGACTACGTGGGTGCCGGGGAAGTCCGGCTCGCCGGCGCCTTGGACGACGAGGCGCCCGGTCATCCGTAAGCTGGTCACCAGGCTTTTGCCCGAGTCCAGCTCGAGGATCGCGTATTTTCCCCGCCGCCGGGTGGCGACGATGACCGCGCCCTCGATGGTACGCCGGAAGTCGATTCCGGCCTTC
>DATCGB010000146.1:0-2946 GCA_036509155.1 Candidatus Tumulicola sp.
CGTCCTCCACGCGCGCGGGCGCTCGCAGCGCGTCGGCCGGGCGATCGCCGGCGACGCGCGCGTGCGCAGCGAACTCGAGAGGATCTTTGGGCCTGCTGGCGTGCGCGAAGGCGCGGCCGAAGACGCACTTCGATGAACGTCGTTTCGGCCTCGGACCGCGGTCGATTGGCACGGACGTTGCGCACCGGTTGGGCGGCGCCGGAAGGCGTCGTAGCGGCGGTCGGCGAGATTCTTGCCGCCGTACGCGAGCGCGGCGACGCTGCGGTCGTCGAGTACGCGCGGCGTTTCGACGACCCGGCCTTCGACCCGAGTCATTTGCGCGTGCCGATTCCGGCCTACGAGCGCGCCGGCGACCTGGTCGCGCCCGGCATCGCCGACGCGTTCGCGATCGCCAAAGACCGCATCGAACGCTTTCACGAACGCCAGCGCCCGGCCGACTTGGCCTATGCCGCCGAGGATGGTTCGCGTTACGGGCTGCATCGGCGTCCGCTAGGGTCGATTGCCGCTTACGTTCCCGGCGGTGCGGGCGCGCTGATCTCGTCGGTGCTCATGTGCGTGTTACCCGCGAAAATTGCCGGCGTCGCCCGCGCGATCGTGCTGACGCCGCCGCGCCGCGACGGACGTCTCGACCCGGGGCTGCTGTTTGCCTGCAGTTTGTGCGGCGTCGACGAACTGTACGCGGTCGGTGGAGCGCAAGCCATCGCAGCGGCCGCATTCGGCACCGAAACCATCGCGCCGGTTGAAAAGATCGTCGGCCCCGGCGGCGTTTGGACGACCGAAGCCAAGCGCCAAGTTTTTGGGGTGTGCGGGATCGACGGTCTGGCCGGACCTTCCGAAGTGCTGGTGGTGGCCGACGACGGAGCCAACAGCGAATACGTCGCCGGGGAGCTGTTGGCCCAGGCCGAGCACGCCGGTGCCGCGCGTCTGGCGGTGGTCTCGGAATCGCGGCCGCTGCTTGAGGCCGTCGCGCAGCTGCTCGACACGCTCGACGTCAAAACGTTGGAACGCGGTCACCTCATCAGCGACGCGATCGAGCGCGACTGCTGCCTGATTCACGCGGCGACGCGCGACGAAGTTTTCGACCTTATCGAACGCTTCGCGCCGGCCTATCTGTGCCTGCAGGTGCGCGACGCGTCGCAGTACGTTCCGCGCATCCACCGTGCCGGCGCGATCTTCGTCGGGGACATGACGCCGCTGGCGTGCGGCGACTATCTGGCCGGAACCAATCACGTCGTGCCCACCTCGGGGACGGCGCGTTTTTCGTCGAGCCTGTCGCTGGCCGATTTCATGCGCAGCTTCAGCGTGGTCGAAAACAGCCTCGAACGCATGCAGACCGACGCCGCCGCGATCGCCGAGCTGGCCGAACTCGAAGGTTTGCCCCAGCACGCCGCGACCGTCCGTATGCGGCACGACGGGTAGCGCGCGTGACGCGACGTACTCGGCTGGTGGCCTTCGATCTCGACGGAACCCTAATCGGCCGCGATCTCGTTCTTTCGGCGCGCGTTCGCGACGCGGTGGCGCGCATGCGCGACGCCGGAGTTGCGGGATGTCTGGCGACCGGGCGGATGTATCGCGCGAGCGTGCCGTACGCGCGCGAACTCGGTTTCGACGCACCGATCGTGTGCTATCAGGGTGCGGCCATCGTCGACCCGGCAAGCGACGAGATCTTGTATCGCGCCCCGCTTGCCAACGCGATCGTGCTTCGGCTCGTTGCCGCCGCCGAATCGAACGGCATGCACCTGCAGCTCTATCGCAACGACGAATATTATGCGGAGTCGCGCAACCGCTTCTCCGAGCTGTACGCCTCGCTGGCGCGGGTCGAACCGGTGATCGTGCCGTCGCTGCGCGAGGCGTTCGCATTTAGCGACGCGACCAAAGCGGTCGTTGTGGCCGATCCGCCGGACGCGGAACGGTACGCCGAACGGCTCGCCGCCGAGCTGGGCGGCAGCGCGTACGTGACGCGCAGCCTGCCCGAGTTTGTAGAAATTCTCGACCCGTCGGTCGACAAGGGCGACGCGCTCCGGCAGGTTGCGTCACGCTTAGGCGTGCCGATGGAAGAGGTCGTTGCGATCGGCGACTCGTGGAACGACGCGCCGCTGCTGGCGGCGGCCGGGTTCGGCATCGCAATGGGATCGGCTCCGGAGCAGCTGCGGGCGATCGCCAAGGCGGTCGTCGGTGACGTCGCTCACGACGGCGTAGCCGAGGCGATCGAACGGTACGTGCTGGCATGAAGAAAGGCCGGCCGGCGAATCGCCGGCGCAAGGCCTCGGCCGCCGCCCGGGTGCGCCCGTACTGGATTCCGATCGCGATCGCGGCCGTGCTCTTGGCCGGCGGCGCGGCGTTCGTCGTCGCCTGGCCGGGTTTCGTGCCTTCGCGGATCGACGTGGTCGGCAATCGCGTCGTTCCGCGCGCCGAAATCCTGGCGGACGCGGCCGTCGCGCGCCGGGTCAACATGTGGCTGCAGAGTCCCGGCAGCATCTCCGCGCGAGTCGAGAAAATCCCCTACGTCGCGGTCGCGCACGTGTATCGCCTGCCGCCGTCGTCCGTCATTATTTCCGTCAAAGAACGAGTGCCGTTCGCGGTCGTGCGCAGCGGCCCGCGCGCCGTGCTGGTCGATCGGGAACTGCGCGTGCTGCAGCCCGCTCCGCTCGATTCGACCCTGCCGTCATTCGTGCTGCGCGCGCCCGACGTCGAGTTGGATCCGGGGAGTTTTGTGACCGCACCTGGGGCCGTCGCGCTGCGCGCCGACTACGACGCGATGATTGCCGCCCACGTGATCCCGATTCGGCTCGCGTTCGACCGCTTCGGCGGCTTGGTGGCGACGGTCCGCGGCGGCGTTCGCGTTCTCTTGGGTGACGACGGCGACATGGACGAGAAGCTTTCGCTGGTCGATCCGATCCTGGCTCAAGTCGTACGCAAACAGCGACGCGTCGCAACCGTCGACCT
>DATCGB010000147.1:0-6102 GCA_036509155.1 Candidatus Tumulicola sp.
CGCTAGCCTGCGGACAGCTGACGGCAATCCCGGATACCTACACCGGTGTCTTCGATCCGCTCGGCTCGTTCACGCAGCCGAACCTAGTCGCGATGAACCTCCAGCTGACCTACGATGTAAGCCCGCGCCTCTCGTTAACCGGCGTGTTTGCGAACATCTTCAATACCTGCTGGGGCGGAACGACCGCACCGTGGACGACGACGAACCATCAGGTTTGTTCGTACGGCGCGGGCGGTTTCATCGGAGAGATCAATCCGGTCGGAAACGTTTTCAACCCGGCTGGTTTCAACGGCTCGATCGTTCAGCCGTTTGTCAAGTATCCGTACAGTCCGGTCTTCGGACCGTTCAACCAAGACGGAAACTCGACCGTGACCCCGTTCCAGTTCTACATCACGGCGCACATCAAGATCTAGCCGTTCGCCGGTAGAACGCTTAAGAGGGCCTCGCGAAAGCGAGGCCCTCGTTTTAAAGACGAGTCGCGCTCTTTGCACCGAGCCATTGCGGGTTTCTGAACTACAGCGTCGAAAACACGGCCACCTGACGGATGGCTGATAGGGAATTCTCCTCAATACGTCATTTCCAATTCGGAAGGCTTCAACGTGTCACCACGACCAAAAATGGACTTACTGGCAACTGCTATGGCTTTAAAGGAACCCGAAGAAAAGGACTGGATAGCCGGGGCCAAACCGCAAACCGGGACCAATCTACGTGTTACCGCGGATACCGAACTCACGAGTCGTCTGCGAGGGGGCGGTTTCGTCGAAGTTTTGCAAGCGCCGCAACGCGGTAGACAGCCGGCCACGGGTCGACCGAAATACATTTTGAAGGTCTATCCTAATGCCGACGCTCCGGCCGCACCCATAGCCCAAAGAATCGCCAGGCGAGCGCCCATCGGCAAAAATAAACGCATTCCCTGGTATTTATTGGTCCCCATTACGGAAGCCGCCGTGGCGGAATGGAAGAAACAACGTGCGACGATCGCAAAGCAATTAGACCAGGAAGTCGACTCATTAGAAACTCAACTGCGATCCACTAGGGATCGCATGGAAAAGAAGCGTCTGGCGGACGCCTTACAGACCGCCCTTCACGCCGACGAGAACCTAGAAGGCGAAATAGCGAAACGCGTTTACACCAAGCTATCGACGTCGCACGAGCCCTATTCCAAGTACGTCGACCTTATCGATTGGTCGGCGCGGAAATAATGCCCAGATAAAGCTCGCCGTAGCTACGGGCCGACCGAAGCCGCGATGTGCTGCAGTTCGCTTATCTCGAGTTCGCCGACCAGCGCGCAGTGGAGCGGCCCGTCGGTCCACGTCAGCAGCGTCGTCGGACCGCGTTCGGCAAACTGCGCCTCGAGCCCGCCGACCCGCGTCGATTGCGGGTGCATGCTCTCCAAATCGAGGCCCGACGCGCCCGCGTTCTCGAACAGTGACACCGTGCGAATACCGTCGGAGTAGAGCAGATGCAGGGTCGGGACGCTCTTGATCGCGACCACGTGGCCTTCGACCGGCGAGAACCCGTCGGGAAGAAACTTGGGCCCGCGGGCCGCGAACTTCGCCCCGCGTACGACTTCGCTCACGTTCTTGGAGGCTTCTCCGAATTTGGGTCCGCGCACGAGCGCGAAAGCGGTGGGAATGCTGAAGTCGGCATCCGGAAGGTCGGCCGTATAACGCACGGTTCGAAAACGCGTTTCGCTCGCTAGCGAACCGTCTGAGGCGAACTGCTGCTTGTCGAGGACCAGTTTGGTCTCCTCGTCGATTCGCACGAGCATGGTCGTGCGATGCGTGTACTTGTTGACCAAGGCGACGGTGCGGACTTGGCGGCCGCCGAGCGTTGCGTCGGGCTGTTTGACGGCGCGGTAGTTGGTGCGCAGGAGCAGGTAGTTATCGTCGCGCGCGATCTGATCGTTCGAGGCATCGTTCTCGGTTTGAACGACGCGATGCCGCCGAACGTCGATAAAGAAGTCGTCGTCGCCGCGGCTGACGACCGAATCGCCACGTAGGTTCGGCGGCGACACGTACACGCGCTGGGTGAGGTTCGGAGCGCGGTGTTCGATGCGATAGACCGAGCCTTGAGAACGGCTGCTCCCGGCGTTGGTCACTTCGACCGTTCCCGCATACGATACGGTCGACGGCGCGGTCATCGCATCGAAAACCAGGCCGTCGGCCGGTTCGCCGGCCGGTGCCGCGCCGGCCAGCGCCAGGCTGGCGGCGAGCGCCGCGACGCCCGCGGCAATCTTAAAACGTTTCATCGATCCGTTTCGTCGGACGTCAGGACGGTAGGAATCGCGTCGCCCTCTTCAAACGGCATGCTGGTCGCCAGCGCGGCGTGGCTTTCCATATAGTAAGCGGCATCGGCGGCGTCGTTCTTGGCGCCGGCATGCCAGCCCGACGCGGCCGCGAAGTAGATCGCGACGACGACGGCGGCCCCCACCGGAATCGCGACGATCGGGCGAAGCAAGGCCGACAGGCGCTGCCACCAGGACGGCGCATTCGATTCGCTCGCGACGCGCGCGAAGATCGACGTAACGAGGCCGGGCGGCAACTCGAGTTCTTCGGCGCGTGCGTGCTCGCGCAACAGCTCCCCGAGGCGAACCTCGGCCTGATGCGACTCGCCGCAGGCGGCGCACGCGGTCAGGTGCGCCCGAACGGTTGCGTCCTCGTGCGGAGAGAGTTCGCCGCGTTCGTAGTCGACGATCTGTTCGATGGTGAGATGTGTTTGATTCATGATGACGATTTCAAGTGCCGGGTGACGAGCTTGCGAAGTTGGCCGCGCGCGCGGTGCAGCCGCGACCGTACCGTGCCGATGGAGCAACCAACAATTCCCGCAATTTCTTGATAGCTGCACTCCTCGATGTCGGCGAGTATGACGATTTGCCGCTGCTCGGGTGATAGTGCCTGGAGTGCCTTGGAAACCGGTTCGCTGAGGTGGCCGTCGACGTACTCGCCGATTGGGTCCTCCGCGAGCGGCCGGCTCCCGGCCAACGCTCGAGGCTCGTTGTCTTCCGGAATCTCTACTAGATAACGTCCCTTTTGCCGCCGAAGTTCGTCGCGGTGCAGGTTCGTGACGATTCGATAGATCCAGGACAGGAAGGACGTCCCCGGCTTGAAGCTCTTCCAGGACCGGTAGACCCGAATAAAGGCCTCTTGGGTGAGGTCGCGTGCGTCGGCTTCGTTGCGCGTCAGACGAAAGGCGAAGTTGTACGTCGCCTTGCCGTGCTGCTCAACGGCGCGCTCTAAGAAGGCGGTCTGTTCGGGCGTCGCGGCATCGACGGGCTTGCGGGGTGCTGCCATGGGCTATCTCGCCTTTTATCGCTACACAGACGGGCGGCCCTTCAATCCGCCGACCGCTTGAGGGCTCGTCTGGTGCTAAGGCCGGACCCACAGCACGCGCGCGACCCACCACAGCGCGCCCGCCACCAGCAGCAAGATGATAAAGAACAGCGCGAGTTCGAGCAAGACGATCCCCGCGAACTGGCTGCCGCCGCAGAACGCCACGATGCCGGCGATGAGCGACAGTTTGAAACGCTCGAACGGATTGCTGGAAAGGCCGGCGATCGACCGGGCTTGCGCGATGGCGGCCTGCGGATCCCAGCCGGCGGTATCGGCGACGTAGCCGATCCGGCCCTCCGAGGTGACGATAAACAGCTTGTCGCCGTGAATAAAGTTGTCCGTGCTGACGCGCAGCGAGCTGATGCGAAACTCGTCGAGCAGGTGCACGATGGTCGAGCCTTTGCCGGTGAGGAGCGTCCACGACTCGGGCTTCGCCCCGTACGAGGCGGCGTAGTGCTGCAGGACGGCCGGCGAATCGTAGGGCGGATCGAGCGTTATTTCGACCAGCGCGAATCGCTGCGGATCCAGCCGCGCCTGCATGTAGGCGAACTTCCCGCTGATCGCCGGGCAGAGCGTCCGGTCGGGGCATCGAGTAAAGACGAATGAAATCAGGGTGGTCTTGCCGCGAAACGCGCGGTCGAGGTCGACGATGCGCCCGCGTTGATCCACCAACTTCACGGCCGGCAAGCGACTGCCGAGTTCCATTGGAATCACTCGGCCGGGTTCGGGAAGTCCGGGAGAAAACGGTCCGGCCGTCACCGCTTCGCGCAACGTCCACGGATTCGTCGACCGGTCGAGAAATGCGTCCACGCCGGTGCCCGCGGCGAGCTTCGCCGCGGGGAACAGCCGGTACCGCCGGATGGTCGCCGGCAGCGTGTTCGTTATCGGATCGGTGCGCACGATTGCGCTGCCGTCGGGCAAACGGTCCACGACGACGCCGTGCACCGGCACGACCGCAAACGCGGCCGCGGCGGCGGTCGCTAGGACGACGCTGAGCATCGCGTTAACTCGACATTTCGCGCACCGAACGGGCGATCGCCGCTTCGGAATCGTCGTCCTGATGAAGGCCGCGGATATGGCCGCCGGCGTCGATCAAGAAAATTGTGGCCGTGTGAGCGACGTCGTAGTCCTGCCCTCCATGCTTTCCGGGGACCGGCTGCGCCCATACCCCGTATGCGCTTTCGACCGCGTCGATCTGCTTCCGGCTCCCGGTCAAGCCGACGATCGGCCGGTCGAACCGCGATACGAAGGCGTGCAGCGCCGCCGGCGAGTCGCGCCGCGGATCGACCGTCACCATCACGATTTCGACGGCCGAGCCGGCCGCACCAAGCGAGTGCTGCGTGAGGTGCGCGAGTTTTGCGAGCGTCTCGGGACACGTGTCGGCACAGTGCGAAAATCCAAACGTCAGCAGCACCGGCTTGCCGTGCTGGGCCGAAAGCGTCCATGGCTGCCCCGCGTCGCTGGTAAGCGTAAAGTCGGGGGCCGCTTTCCCGGAAGCGCCGCACCCGCCGAGCATTGCGGCGGTCAGGGCTGCGGCGGCCGCTAGTCGACCGGAGCGAAACATAGCTCTATCTTACGCCGCGCCGCCGGGCACAAAATACCCCATACATCAGGTGGCGCGGAAGGTCGCGGCCGCCCAATGGGCGCAACGAAAGGCGCGATGGGCGCCGTCGTTTTCGCACTTCGGGTTATTCTCGGCGGGCTGCTGGTTGCGGCCGGAGCTTTGAAAATCGGGCATGCGGTCGACTTGGCGACGGCAATCGCCGGCTTTCGGCTGCTGCCGGCGGTCGCCGTTGGGCCGCTCGCTTTGGCGCTGCCCTATTTCGAGGTGATGCTCGGCGGCTACCTCATCGCCGGTCTCTTTACGCGCATCGCCGCGATCGTCGCGTGCGTCCAGTTCGTCGCATATGCAGCCGCCGTCGCATCGGCGGTGCTCCGTCATATTCCCGCGAACTGCGGCTGCTTCGGGCCCAACGACTCGGCCGTTGCAGACTGGCCGCACGTGGCGTTCGACCTCGCTTTGGCGCTTGCGAGCGCCGCTATCGCCTACGGCGCTCCCGGCGCCCTTGCCATCGATCGGAGACTTCGTCCTTCATGAACCAACGTCAACTCGGGATCGCGTCGATCGCGGTCGTCGCGTGTATTGCGATCGCCGCGATGGTGTGGTACGCCCTTCTGCCTTCGCACCGTCTGCATACGGCGTCGCAATCCCCGACCATCGGCAAGGCGCAGGTTGGGCAACCCGCCCCGCAGTTCTCCGTCTCCACCACCGACGGACTCTTCGACCTCGCGAAAACCGACAAGCCGGTCTTTCTGGAAGTTTTCGCGACGTGGTGCCCGCACTGTCAGCGCGAAACCGCCGTCATCGATAAGCTCTACCAAAAATATAAATCGCGCATGGATTTCCTCGGCGTATCCGGCAGCGACACCGGCGTCGACGGCACGTCGCCGGCCTCCCAGCTCGACGTGCTCAACTGGTCGCAGCGCTTCAGCGCGCAATATCCGGTAGCGTACGACGCGTCGCTCGCCGTCGCAAACTTATACCTTCAAGGCGGTTTCCCGACGCTCGTCGTCATCGGCCAAGACAAGAAAGTCGCCTACATCAACAGCGGCGAAATCTCGTACAACGACCTCTCCACCGCCATCGAAAAAACGCTCCGCTCCGGCAGTCGCTGAAAGCCTTGGTTGGGGTGGAGGTGGGGCGGAGCGTCGATACGACTTGAAAAAAAGTGCGACCGAACTTCGCGAGAGAGGCCCGCATTTTTTTTCG
>DATCGB010000148.1:0-2465 GCA_036509155.1 Candidatus Tumulicola sp.
CCTTGCGTTTCGGTCGTGCTCGGCATGCAGAAGACGTCGCAACTGGCGTAGAGATCGGGTAACTGCTCGCGCGCGACGACGCCGAGAAATCGCGTGCGCGCCGCCACCCCGCACTCTCGGGCGCGTTCTTCGAGGGCTTGCCGGGCAGGGCCATCGCCGGCGATCACCAGCCGCAGCGACGGCTCGTTCGCGAGCGCCATCGCCTCCAAGAGCAACTCGATATTTTTTTCTTTGGCTAACCGCGAGACGCACAGCACGAGCCGGTCGCCCAGCCCCGCGCCAACCCGGGCGCGGAGTGCTTCGTCACGGCGGCCGGCTCCAAACCAGCGCACGTCGATGCCGCTGGGCACGACTTCCAGGCGGACCGTCACGCCCAGCTCGCGCAGACGCGTCGCCATGGCGGGCGTCGGGACGACAACCACGTCGGTGAGGTTGGCGAACGTGCGGGTCAGTTGCGTCGCGGCGTAGCGGGTCGCGTTCGGTTCGAACGGCACGTAGTGCGCGTACGCCTCGAGCTGCGTGTGATACGTGTACACCAGCGGCATGCCGTACCGCCGCGCGTATCGCATGCCCATCCAGCCGGTGACGAATGGGGAATGCACGTGGACCAGTGATAGCCGCTTGATCACGTTGTTGAGATTGCGGCGGCTGACCAGCGGTAAGGTTAGGCGATACGGCGTGCGCGTCGGAAGCGGTAACGAGGGCATTCGAAAAACGGGGCCGTCGGCTTCGTCGTAGCCCGGCATACGCGGCGCGAAGCAGTATACCTGATGACCGCGGCCGCGCAAGCCCTCGGCGAGCGTGTCGATCGAGGCGACGACGCCGTTGACAACCGGACGGTAAACTTCGGTGAAAAAGCCGACGCGCAGGCACTCCAAGGGATGCGTCCTTCGCGCTTGCGGCTGGCGCTCCGCCTGCGCAGGAGTGTCCTGCAAAAATGCGACTTTCGGCATATACCCGGCTTTCGATGACCGTGCTATATTGCCCGGGTCAGACCCGGCTGCCGGCTCGGCAGCCCCGCGAAGCGCGACCGTGATCGCGTTCGCAGCCGGTCGGCGCGCCCAGGCTCTCCGGAGCCTGCGCTTGCGTCGGCACTCTTCCCGGTGCCTCGCACCGGCTGCCACCCGATCGCACAACTAGGCACGTGCGCAGCAGGGCTCTCCCCTCGACATGAAAGGAACCCGTTTGATCGCACGCGGCCCCATCCGAGTAAGCCACGCGCTCGCCGTCACCATTCTCACCGCCGGTCTCGTCGCGGCGGGCTTCGTGACGCATCCGTCTTCGGCGCTGGCCTCGGGAAACGCGGACGCGATCGGCCGGACGGCCGCCGGCCACACGATCGACTTCCGATCGAACGGCACGACCACCCAGCACGTCACCCAGGCGGCGACCGTTGGGGATTTTCTACGGGAGCGTAACGTCACCGTCGCAGCCCAAGATTACGTCGACCCGGCGACCGACGTTCCGCTTTCCGACGGTCTCGTGGTCACCTACCGGGCGGGCGTCCCGGTGACGATTCAAACCGCGCATACGCGCGTCGCGACGATCTCGTCGGCGCAAGACGTGGGCGCGCTGCTCGAAGAGCGGCACGTGCCCGTCGGCCCCGACGACGTGGTCTGGCCCGCGCTATCCGCTCCGGTTCCGGCAAACGGTGTCGTCCGGATCGAGCGCGTTCTTGTCTGGACGCGCAACGAAAAGCGCGCCATCGCATCGAAAATCGTCCATCGGCTTGATTTTTCGATGAAGCCCGGAACGTCGCGAACCATTTCGAAAGGGGCTCCCGGCACGCGCAGCGTGATGGTCCGCTTCACCCAGCACGACGGCGGAGAAATAAACGCGTCGGTCATCGCGTCCCACGTAACGCGCACGCCGCGCACGCGCGTCGTGGCCGACGGCGTCGGCGAATATCAAGCCTTCGAACGTTTCGCAGCCCACGGCATCGAGCGGACGGCGTATATCGCGCAAAGCGCGCTGGAAATGGTCGCCACCGCCTATACCGCAAACTGCTCCGGATGCAGTGGAATGACGGCCATCGGCCGCCGGGCCGGCCACGGAATCGTCGCGGTGGATCCGCGCGTCATTCCGTTGGGCACGCGCCTCTTCATTCCCGGATACGGCGCCGCGGTTGCCGGCGACACCGGCGGAGCGATTCACGGCAACCGGATCGATTTAGGGTTCAACTCGCAGCGCGATGCCCTGCAGTTCGGCCGCCGTCAAGTAACCGTTTACCGATTGAAGTGAGCGGTTCGCTCGACCCGCGCGCGTTGCTCGCGCGTGCGGGGCTGCGCCCACGCAAGCGTTACGGACAGAACTTTCTCACCGACCCCGCAGCCGCGCGGCGCATCGCGCAGCTTTGCGTTTTCGGCGACGCCGCCGAATCGAAACGGGTCGTCGAGATCGGCGGGGGGACCGGCACGCTCACGCGAGCGCTGCTCGACGAAGGTCTCGAGGTCACCGCGATCGAG
>DATCGB010000149.1:0-9402 GCA_036509155.1 Candidatus Tumulicola sp.
CGCGCGCTGTACGACGTCGTAAAGTTCCATCAGAATGCCGTCGGCGGCGTGCCCGGACCGCACGACGCCTGGCTGACGATGCGCGGCGCCAAGACGTTAGCGGTTCGGATGCGCGAACACGCCCGCAACGCTCAGGCGGTCGCCGAGTTCTTGGAATCGCACGACGGGGTCGCGCGCGTGTACTATCCCGGGCTGCCATCGCATCCGCAGCACGAGTTGGCGCGTCGCCAAATGAGCGGCTTCGGCGGCATGCTGTCGTTCGTTCTCGAGGGACCGCAAGAACGCGCGCTCGACTTCGCGCACCGCCTGCAGTATTTTAGCCTGGCCGAAAGCCTCGGCGGCGTCGAGTCGCTCATCTGTCATCCGGCCCGCATGACGCACGGCGCGATTCCCAAAGCGGATCGCGAGCGGCGCGGCGTTACCGACGGCCTGCTTCGGCTCTCGGTCGGCATCGAAGACGCCGGCGACTTGATCGACGACCTCCGGCAAGCCCTGGCGGCGACGGCGCCGCCCGAAACGGTTACGGCTGCTGGATCGGGTAGCGAACGGCGGTAACGTTTTTCAAAACGGTTTGCGCCTCGGCGGCGCCTGCATCGCCCAGACGCGTAGTTTCGGTCAGCGCGATGCCACGCTGGCCGTCGGCCCAGACGACCGCAAACTGTTTCTTCGACGTAAAGCCGCTGCCCGACGTCACCTCGACGAAATTCGCCGGCATTCCGTTAAGCAACGACATCGCCGTTTTATGGCGAATCAGCAGGCCGTCGCCGCCCGAACTGTGCATCTGGCTCTCGAACTGACCCTCCCATTGATCCGGCGCGCCGCTAAACGCTTCCATCGAGAGGGTGATCGTGCGCATATCGTCTTTTCCGGGACGAAGCACCCAGACGGCCACCGCCTGCAGGTCGTCGCCCAGTTGGTCGACCGGAATGTATCGGCGCCCGAGCAAGACGGCGTCGGCGGGCGCGGTGAAATGCATCCCCGGATCGACGTAGGCGTGCGGGTCCGGCGACGGCGTGGGAACGGGAATCTGAGCGCGCAGCGCCGTGGCCGGAACGACGGCGAGGAGAAACGCCGCGGCGGCAAGAGCGATTCGATTCATTCGGTGTCCAAAACGGCGGCTAGCGCCGGGAGAGAAATTTCGTAGCGATAGCCCACGTTGCGATGATCGTCGTCGAATTCCTCGTGGCGCACGTCGAGGCCGAGTTCGCGAATCCGTTGGCTGACGACGCGCGCGCCGATATCGAGTCCGTACTCGTCCCGCCGGCCGCAATCTAGGTAACGCAGCCGCAGGCGCCCGAGTTCCGCCCGATGCGACGCCACTCGCTCGGCTGGATCGAACCGCAGCCAGCGCGCGAACACGTCGTCGTCGAGTTCCCCCGTCGCAGCGTTGAAGGGCAGGTCGAGATCGAACGGCCGGCCGCTGCGCGGCGAGTACGCAGCGGCATATCCCAACATTTCCATCGTCACGTATTCGGCCGGCGTGCGTTTGCGGCGACCCTCGAAAGCCTGCACGAATGCCGCCACGTCGCCGTCGTGCTGCTCGAGGGTTCGTTGCACGTTCGGGAACGAAGGCGGATGCGCGTAGCGAAAATACGCGTCGCCGCTGTGCGACGCAAACGCCGCGAAGACGCCCGGACATTCCATCACCAGATGCATCGCGCCAAAGCCGCCCGACGACTTGCCGAGCACGGCGCGGCCGCCCTCGGCGGCGATCGTGCGATAGTTGCGATCCATGTGGCCGACGACGTCGCGCACGGCGTAGGTGGCGTAGTCGCCGTTGTGAACCGAATCGACGTACTGCGACCCGCCCAAACGCGTGAATCCATCGACGACCGCCAGCATCGCCGGCGGCATGCGCCCCTGGGCGATCAACCGGTCGATCCACTGGAACACGTTGATTTCCCACGGCCGCGCGCCAAGCAGAGCGGCAACGTCGCCGGTATATCCGTGCAGGACGTACAGCACCGGGTACCGCCGCGACCCAAGGGCGTCGTACCCAGGCGGAAGGTACGCAGCCACCGGCCGTTCCGCTGGGTCGCCCAAGGCATTTCCCGCCAGCGCCGCGCTCGTAATGAAGTCGACGCGAACGTCGCCGTGCAGACCCATGAGCTTCGCAAGAGCCGAACGTTCGTCCATGCGAGCATGATTCGCCGCCAAGGTCCGGCATTCACCTCACCGAAGGTCGGGCCTCATGCAGCGCGCCATCGACCTGCGCGGCGCCGTCGCCGTCAACGTCATTACGATGATCGGCATCGGTCCGCTGGTAACGATTCCGTTGGTCATTGCCGCGCTCGGCGGCCCGCTGGCGCTGGTAGGCTGGGTCGCGGGCGCCATCGTGGCGCTATGCGACGGCTTGGTGTGGGCCGAGCTGTCGTCCCGTTTTCCCGGCTCCGGCGGTACCTACGTGTACCTGCGCGGGGCGTTCGGCGAGAAAACGCTGGGCCGCGCGCTGGCCTTTCTTTTCAACTGGCAGTTCCTGCTGTACGCGCCCTGCCTGCTGGCCAGCGGATACATCGGCTTTGCCAACTACGCCGCCTATCTTCTTCCGCTGGCCGCAAGCAACGTGGCCGTGCACGATGCGATCGCCATCGGCGTGGGCGTCCTGACGATCGTCGCGCTGTATCGGCGAACGTCGCAGGTAGCGGCGGTCGGAACGGTGCTTGCCGGGACGGCCGTCGTGACGCTCGGTCTGGTCGCCGTAGCCGCGCTGACGCACGCGCATTTCGGCCAAGCCTTTCACCTCGACGCGCCGATTCGCTTCAACGCAGGCCTGCTGGCCGGCTTCGGCAGCGCCCTCTACGTGACGCTCTACGACTACGTCGGGTATGCCGACGCGGCGCTGCTCGGCGACGAAGTCGTCCGACCGCAGCGAACGATTCCGCTGGCGATCCTTCTGTCGATCGTCATCGTCGCGATTTTGTACGTGTTGCTGCAGGTGGGCGTTCTCGGCGTCGTTCCGTGGCACTCGCTGCTCGGTCCGCACGGGCAGCCGACGGCGCAGGCACAGTACGTCGGTTCGTTCATCGTCGAAAAGACCTGGGGCCGCTGGGCGGCCGTCGGGGTGACGCTGCTCGTTCTGGTGACGGCCTTCGCCTCCGTGTACGGCAACCTGCTCGGCTTTTCACGGATTCCGTTTGCAGCCGCGCGCGACGGCGCGTTTCTTCCGGCGTTTGCGAAACTGCATCCGCGAAAAGACATTCCTCACGTCGCGCTGTTTGCGGTCGGCGGCCTCTCGCTGATCGCGAGCCTGTTCACCCTCGATCAAGTCATCGCGTTCCTCACGGCCGGAATCGTGCTGGTGCAGGCGATCGCGCAGATTGCCGCGCTGGGCCTCTTGCGTGCGCGCGCGCCGGCCGCACCCTTTCGCATGCCGCTCTATCCGCTGCCGGCGCTCGTCGCGCTGGTCGGCTGGACGCTCGCATTCGTTTACACCGGTGCGACGGCCATCGCGCTGGGCGTCGGATGGCTGCTGGCCGGCACGGTGGTGTTTCTGTTCCTTGCGCGCGCGCGCGCCTGGTGGCCGTTTGCCGCGGCGCTCGCTCTTGTTGCGGCGTTGTCGGCGCCGGGCGTGGCGCGCGCCCAGCCGGTACCGCCGCAGTGGGCGAGCTGGCATACGTCGGCGGTCGTCCAAGAACGCGGGTATCCGGTCTACACGGTCGACGGTAAGCCGTTTTTCGTCTACGGCGCGGCCTTCTTCTTCGAACGCCTGCCGCGCGACCGCTGGCTCGATGCGTTACGCGCGTACAAAGCCATGGGCATCAACACGATCGATCTTTACGTAATCTGGAACTGGCATCAGCCCACCGAGAAGCGGCCGCCGGACTTCAGCGGTACGACCGATCCGCGCCGCGATTTGCTCGGCCTGCTGCAGCTCACCCACCGCTTGGGCTTCAAAATCATCCTTCGGCCCGGACCGGTGATCCGCAACGAATGGCGCAACGGCGGCTACCCGGCGTGGCTGCTCGAGCGGCCCGAATACGACATGCCGCTGCACGATGTTCTCGAGGGACGCTACCCCGCAACCGCTACGCTGCAAAACACCCAGGCGGATGCCGCCGCCGCCGAATGGCTCGACAATTCCACGCATTTGCGTGAATCGGAAAGCTGGCTGCACGGCGTGCTCGCCGCGGTGACGCCGTACGCTCACGACATCATTGCGATCGCGTTGGACGACGATCAGGGTGCGTATCTCGACAACGATACGTGGCCCGCCCCCCACTGGCACGCCTACGTCGACTGGCTGCGTTTGACGGTCCAGTCGGTGACGGGGACGCGCGTTCCGCTATTCGTCAATACGTTTCAAATGAAGGTTCCGGCCGCATCGCCCGCGTGGGCGTGGGGCGATTGGTACCAGAGCAGCGCGTACGCCATCGGTCCGCACGATCTCGCGCAGCTCGACTTTTCGACCGGCCTGCTGGCGACGCAGCCGCGCCAACCGGCGATGTACGCGGAGTTTCAGGCCGGCTGGCTGCAGGCGGCCGACGAGGCGCTGCCGCGCCCCAGCGATCCCAGCAATACGGCGATCGCGCTCAACGAACTGATTCGCGCGGGCGTTCGTGGCATCGTCAACTTTCCCGTGCAGGACACGATCTATCCCGACGGGTGGGAAGCGCCGTGGGCCAACTGGTCGTATGCCTGGGACGCCGCCCTAACGTTCGACCTCCAGCACTCGCCGCGTTACGCGCCGACGGCCGCGCTCGGCGACGATGTGCGCCGTTACGGCCCGCTGCTCGCGCGCACGCATCCGGCCGCCGATGCCGGAATTATTTGGCCGCCCAGCCTGTTCTCGTCGCTGGCGTTGACGAATCGTGACTTTCGCGCCTTTGCGGACGCCACGATCGCGATGCAGCGCGACTGCAACGCCCGGCGGTTCACCTGCCAACTCGTCGATCTCGCATACGCCGGAGATGCGATCGTCGCGCGCTATCATACGCTGGTGCTGCCGATCGTGCTGACGCCTAGACTCACGAGGGCGCTGGAGCCACCGGTCGCGCGAATCCTTACGCGCTTGAAACGCGGTCACCGGATCGCTTCGGGCCTAGCATCCCTAAACGGATCGCCATTAACCCGCGCGCCCGGCGCCACGCTGCTTCTGGCCGACGACGATTCGTACGCGTTTCTCGACGTCGTCAATCCCAGCGACGTCCCGCGCGAAATCGGCCCGATTCAGGTTGCCCTCTTGCATCGTCGTGTCGCGGTGCGACGATTCCAAATCGGGCCGCGTTCCGCCCGTCTCGTTCCTATCGGAATCTCGGCGCGCGCTTTATCCGCGGCCGCTGCGCCGCCGTTGCCCTCTGCGCCGCCACCGTTCGTTGACGATGGCGCGCGGATTATTGCGGGAACGCAGCTTCGCGTTTCGTTCGCACCCGACGCCGGCGCGCGCATTTCCGAACTGCGCGCTCCCGGAACGGACAACGCCGCAACCAGCGTCGGGCTTTTGCGCGATGCCGTCGATCCCGAGCCGGCGGCGTCGGCCCGCGATTACATCGCGGCCTACACCCATCCCCTGCCGGCCGGTACGTTCAATCGCGCGTATGCGTGCGAACCAATCGTCTCCGCGCCCGCCACGACGACCGTCGCGTGCACGTACGACGCGCCCGATATACCCGCCGGCGGCGCCCGTTTCGAACGCCGGATCGCGCTGGCTGCGGCCAGTCGAGAACTCGTCGTCGACGAGCGATTTACGCCCGTCGATCGCGGCACCGGCGCGAAACTCGAAAGCATTTCCGGATTTGCGTTTCACGCCGGCGACGTGATGGTCGCCCCGCGAGATGCCGACTTCGCCGGCGTCCTGCACGGTCGCCGGCTCGCCGCCCTGCGCTGGCGCTCCGGCGACGTCGATCGCGTCGTGCTGCGTCAAGCGCGCGGCGTCGAACTCGTAACGCTGGTCTTCGCTCGCCCGTCCGTCCAACTGCGACTGGGCATCTTTGAGGCACGCGACGGCGCGGAGGCCGAGCGCCTTCTACGAGCGAACCGGCCGTAGTCACTCAAGGGGAAGTGGCGGAACGGCAGACGCAGCCGCCTCAAAAGCGGCCGGGGCAACTCGTGTGGGTTCGAATCCCACCTTCCCCACCACCAACCGGGGTCTCAAAAACCTATTTTATGGAACCACTTGATTTGCGCGCGCGGCCGCCGCGCAGCTGCTATGCCGAGCTCGACGGCCTGATGCTCGTGCCGCGCACTATCGACAAGCTGCGCGGGCGCCTGGCCGGCGGCCACGCCGGCGCGTACTTTATTAATAGCAAGATTAAGGGGATTTCCGGCTACCTCTTAGAGCGCCTTGGAATCGATGAGGGCGAACTGCTCGAGATCGTGCGCACGAGCGAAGACGAAGACGGGGTAGCGCGTTGGCTTCGGGGGCGTACCGATGGTTCGCGCTATGCCGCCATCAACGCGTCGCTGCGACGGATCAAACCAAAGCACGCCGAGGACCCGGAATACTTCGCGCAGGAATACGCCCAAACGCTGACCGCCCATCCGGAGTTAGAATATATCGTCGACATCGTCGACGCGGACGACCGCCGAATCTTCGGATCCGAGGAGCGATTCTAAGAGGACGGCATTTGCGCGGGCTCGTCGGCACCAATCGCGACGTGCCACGGCTCGCGATACTTTGCGCGGGCCTCGGTGTAGTCGTCGACGACGTCGTACATTAACAGGAAATACGGCATGTGACCATTGTACATTAGAGCTTTCGTGCCAAGGGAGGGACGACCGATGAATTTCGCTACGTTCGGCCGCTATGCGGTAAGCATCTGCGCGGCCGGCGCACTCTTAGCCGGCTGTGCAGGATCGCACGCAACCGCATTGACGCCCAGCCTCGACCGATCGTTCGGCTTGGGTGCCGGCCCGTCATCCGGCGGCGAAACGGTGCTCTACGGTTTCACCGGCGGAAACGACGGCGGCAACGCCGCAACCGGCCTGATCGTCGACGGCCGCGGAAACCTCTACGGCACGACCGTCGTCGGCGGAACGTACGCGTGCGGCACGGTCTTTAAGCTGGCGCCGCAAGCCGGTCCGCCCTGGCCGGAGACGGTGCTGTACAATTTCGGATGCTTTGCCGACGGCAAGAATCCACATGGCGGCGTGAGTTTCGATCGGGGTGGGAATCTGGTCGGAACGACCGTAGCGGGCGGCTCGGGCGGCTATTGCACCGGCGACGGCTGCGGCATCGTCTTTCAGTTGAGGTCGCAGGTTGAAAAAGTGCTGTACGACTTTACCGGCGGCAGCGACGGCTTTGGGCCCGGCACGAGCGTCGTGTTCGATCCGGCCGGTCACGCCTATAGTACCGCACCGGACGGCGGCACGTACTCCCAAGGCGTCGTCTACGAGCTCTCCCAACGCGGCGGCAAGTGGCGTCAAGACGTCATCCACGCGTTTACCGGCGGGAAAGACGGCGGGGTCGGCTCGCTCGGAGCGTTGTTGCTCGACCCCTCGGGCAGCCTGTTCGGCGTCACCGAGATCGGCGGCGCGCACGGCGCCGGAACGGTTTTCAAGCTGTCGCCACAGTCGCCGCAGCGCTGGAAGATGACCACGCTGTATGCGTTCAAAGGTGCGCCCGACGCCGCATCTCCGTATGGCGGCTTGGTTGCGGATGCCTCGGGCAACCTTTACGGCACGACGTACTACGGCGGAGCTAACGGGCTCGGTTCGATTTTCGAGCTGGTTGCCAACGCCAAAGGCAAATATCGGGAGCGGGTGCTCTACAGTTTCGCGGGAGGCACGGACGGGAGTTCCACGACCAGCACGCTGGCGTTCGGAACGTCCGGCGATCTCTACGGCACGACTTCGGCGGGCGGCGGGAGCTGCGACTGCGGTACGATCTTCAAAGTCAATCCAAAGTCGGGCAAGGAAACCGTGCTGCACCGTTTCGGCGCGCGCGGTGACGGCGCATATCCCTACTACGGATTAACGGCCGATGCGGCCGGACATTTCTACGGTACGACGGTAGCGGGCGGTCCTTTCAACCAAGGAACGGTCTTCGAATTCACGCCCTAAGAGAACCAGCCGTGAGCTTAGAGTAAACCGGCCGTTAGACCGCAGGCTCCCTCGAGCGTAAGCTGTTGCGCCGAGCCGGGCGCCATCCACACGAACCACGAATCGTCGCCGACTACGCCGTCGGCGGCGATTCCGGCCCACGTTTGGAACGCGCGCACCGCCGTCTCGGTAAGTGGACCGAATGCGCCGTCGATCGGGCCGCCATATGGCGCGAACGAGATCGCGATATTCGCTCCCGCTAGGGTCTTCTGGAGCCACGCTACGCCCGGACCGGTCGATCCGGGTCGTAATTCGGGTGACGCCTCGCAATAACTCGGCAGGGCCGCCCACGTCACCGGACCGACGATCCCGTCGGCAATGAGGGCTTGGCTCTGCTGAAACGTCTTGACTGCGGTCTCGACGCCGGCGTCGAACGTGCCGGTGATCGGACCGAATGGATTCCACATCAGGTGTCGCGCGAGCACGCGCTGGAGACGTTTGACGTCCTTACCGGTCGAGCCCAGACTAATGGTAGACGGCATGCTTCGATCCTCCGTTCACTCGAGTATCGTTCACGTCGAGTATACGGTAACGAACCGCGGCCTGCCCGGGGCCATAAGGCCCACTAGCGGCGTCGCGCAATGAAAAGCGCGACGCCGCTTCTAGGCTACCGCCGTTTCTTACGGCTGGTGGTCTTCTTCGCGGCCGTCGCCTTACGCGGAGCGGCCTTGCGGGTTACGGCTTTACGCGGCGCCGCCTTCTTGGCCGCAGGTTTTGCGGCTCCGCGCGCGGGCGCTTTCTTTGCCTTGGATGCCGACGCCGCTCTCGCACCGCGTTTCGCCATCACCGCTTCTTTGAGCGCTTTAGCCGGCAGAAATTTAAACACGCGCTTCGCCGGCACTTTTACTTGCGCGCCGGTTGCGGGATTGCGCGCCATACGCGCCGCTCGATCGCGAACCTTGAACTGACCGAATCCCGGAATCTTCACGGGCTCGCCGCTAACGACCGCAGCCTGTATGTCTTCGAACACGCCGTCGATTAACGCGACGGCATCTTTCCGAGAAAGTTCCAGCCGTTCCATCGCCGACCTGGTCAAATCTACCTTGTTCATCCGTACCTTTCCGTCTGAGAGCGAAGCACTAGTAGTGGTCCTGACTACCGCTTCAAACCCCAATTCCCTACAAAATATCGATTTTGTGCCGATAATTTAAGGGAAATTGCAACGGGAAGGGGGGGCGCGCATCGGTAAGAAAACCCGATGCTCGGCAGCCAGACGTTCGCTCCCGGCCCGTTACGCGGCGAGCTATCGGTTCCGGGCGATAAGTCGATATCGCATCGCGCGCTGATTGCGGCCGCCGCCGCTCGTCGCGCCGTCGACATTTCGAATCTCAACCCGGGGCGCGACGTGCGCGCAACGATCGAGGC
>DATCGB010000150.1:0-3325 GCA_036509155.1 Candidatus Tumulicola sp.
TCGATGCGATCCGCGAAGGAGCCGTTCGGAAGGATTTCCTGCACGAAGCGTGCGTGCACCTGCGTCGTACCGTCGACTGCCCGGCGCTCGTAGCGGGCTTGCGCGTCGTACCGGGTGCGGCCGGCGTGACGCTCGACCGAAAGTCGCTGCGTTCCCGAGTACGTGACTTTCGAAACGACCGGCGGCGATCCGACGCGATAGACGTCCTCGCCGCGCACGTCATATTGCTGGTCGGCAAGAGCCGGTCGAGCGATTGCCAACGCGGCGGCGATCAGAGCGACGGTCGTGATGAGGCGAAGGAGTGAAATCGTGCGCTCCGTTTCGAGAGAGTCCTTATCTCTACACTATCACCCGCTGCAAGAGCAGCTGCCTGCCTGCTTAGGAGTCCTCGTTGCGGTTCGCGCCGGCTTCGTTGGCGTCGAGGTAGACCAATCCCGTGAGCGCGGCGAGCGGCGGCACGACAAGAGTGAGAATCGGAACCTGCGACCAGAACTCCGGCTCGGCGACGTGACGGTGCTGCAGCAGCGTGAAGGTCGCGTTCTCGAGCGCGTAAACGATCAGCTGGATCGAGAAGATGGCGATCGCCCGCGGGAATATCGGCCAACGCCACGCCGTCGTCAGGCCGCGCACGAAGGCGTGGGGAATCACCGACGCGACGGTCACGTCGTCGTCGACCGTGGCGGCGGCGTCGGTGAACACCAGCGCGGCGCTCAATCCCAATGCGAGAATGCCGACGATCGCCCCAACGGGCGCGGCCGATGATGCGCCGCTCAAGCCGATGGCGCCGATGTAGGCGAGAACGAAGTCGATAATGACGACCGCCCAGCTGCGTTCCAGAAAACGCTCCCACGCGGCGGCGGCCGGCATCGGCTCGGGCCGCGTATCCGCCGCGACGAACGCATAGACGAGCGTCGTCAGGATCGGCAGAACGACGAAGCTGCCCAACAGCACCGCGTGCGGTACGCGCCAGACGATGGCGAGCAGGGCCTGCAAACCGATCGCGATGGCGGTTGCCGTCGCGAAAAGCGGGAAACGCCGTAAGACGAGGCGCAGCGCCAGCCCGCACAGGGCCAGAAATGAAGCGTGTGGTTTAACGCCGCGCTCCGGCACGTTGCCGCCGGCCGACGAAGAAACGGACGTCGGCCGTGCCGCCGCACACGATCACGTCGTCGGCATCGCTGAAGTTGCGGCCGTCGATGACGACCGTGTAGTCGCCGCCGGCCAGGCCGGCCAGCACGTAGCGCACGCTGCGCAAGAACTTTTCGTGCGGCGCGCGCGCACCGATCGCTTCGCGGACCGCCAGCGCCAGCAGCTCGCGGACGCGCAGGGGCGTCGCGAGCGCAAAGGCGGCCGACCCGTCGGTGGCGACGGCGTGGAGATCCAGCGGTACCCTTACGCGAATCACGAGGGTTCATTTTCTGCTGCTTCGAGGAGCTGCCTGCCGACGGGGATAACCGTAGGGGCGTGTCCCACTTCGGGAATGTACCGGCCGATGTGCTGGTGGGTACCGTCGAGAAGCTCGTCGCAAAAATGGACGAGGGTAATCTCGCGAGCGTCTACGAGCGCGACCTGTCGGCGATGCCGGCGGATGCCTTCGGCGCGTTCGTCGAGGCGATGTTCGACGTCTTTCGCGGCCGCGGCGAATCCTCCGAAGACGCCGTCGAAGGCGCCGGAACCACGCTCGAGGGGATCGACCGGCGCGACGATCAAGCGGTTCGTGCGCTGCTCGAATACGCGCGAATCAATCCGGGTCTTTTGAAGGAGACGACGGCGCTTTTCGTCGAGCATCGCCCAGACCTGACCGGCGCGCTTCCCGCGCCGCTGCTAAGCGCCATCGCCGAGCGTTTGTCAGCCGTCACGTGAGCGACTCTCCGCGTCGCCGGCGCTCCGACGACGACTCGGGACACGGCGGCGGACTGCCGCTGTTCCCGCTGATCCTTATCGTGATTTTTGCGGGACTGCTGCTGGGCAGCGTGCTGGCACATTTTTTCGGCGGTGCGGGCAGCTCGCCCAAACCGACGCCCGCGGCGCTGGCGCTAGCGGCGCCGTCGGCATCGCCCACGCCGCTCGAGTCTTACGGACCGCGCAAGCCGCGCGCCTCGGCTTCGCCGCACGTCGCCGCTTCCGCCTCGCCCGCAAGTTCGCCGTCGCCGAGCGCGGCGGCCAGCGCGACCCCCACACCGGCGTCGTCGTCGAAACCGACGACTTCACCGCGACCCTCGGCCTCGCCGCGCCCGTCGGCCTCACCGAAAGCGGCGATAGTATCGACGAAGTCGCCGCCGAACCCGAAGCTCGCGCTCGCGACGCCGTCGCCGGCAACTCGGACCCGCGCGGCCGCGGCTACACCCGCGCCCAATTACGTCGCTTCGGGCCCCGATCAAGCGGCCGGAATCGTACGCTCGTATCTAGGCGCGATCGCGCGCGGCGACCGCGCGACCGCGACCTCGTACCTGGCGCACGGGCTCCCGGGCGAAGTGTTCATGGATTCCAGCGCGCGGGTGCTCTCGGTGCACTCGTCCGGTGCCGGCGGCTCGCAGTATAAAGTTACGGCCGACGTGCAGACGTCGACCGGCGAATACTACGTGACGTTCGCGCTGGAGCCGGGGACCGGCGGTTTGCAAATCACCGATCACTACGCGATCAAAGTTCGTTAGGTCGGCGCTGCTAAACTTCGGCGCCTAAACCGGTGGTCGCGCGGACCTGCAGTTGGTCGTACATTTCCTCGGCGGCCGTATCGCGCGTCAGCAGCGTGCCGATAATCGCGCCCACGAACCCAATCGGAATCGAAACGAGACCCGGATTGTCGAGCGGGAAAATCGCGTGCTCGCCCATCGCGACCGGGCTGATCGCGATCAGCGCGAGGGAGGATATCAGCCCGGACAGCATGCCCGCGATCGCGCCGCCGCGCGAAAAACGGCGCCACCAAAGCGACAGCAGAATCGCGGGGACGTTGGCGCTGGCCGCGACGGCGAATGCCAGGCCGACCAGAAACGCGACGTTGAACCCGCGCAGCGCGATCGACAACCCGATCGCGAGCGCACCCACCACGACGGCGGTGGCGCGCGCGACGAAGAGATGCTCGATCTCGTCGCCCTTTCCGTTGCGAATGAGGCTGAACCAAATGTCGTGAGCGAACGCCGAAGACGCGGTAATCGTGAGGCCTGCGACGACCGCCAAGATGGTTGCGAACGCGACGGCGGCGACGAAAGCCGTGAGGAGCGGGCCTCCCAAATTGCCCGCCAGCAGGGGCGCCGCGAGGTTGTTGTTGGCGGCCGGCACGACGTACCCGTCGTGCGCGAGCTGCGCGTTGAGCGCCCGCTCCTGG
>DATCGB010000151.1:0-3276 GCA_036509155.1 Candidatus Tumulicola sp.
GCTCATCACCCGAACGAACGAGTTCCATAAAGCAGCGGTCGAGATGGTGTTTCACGATAAGGTGACTGACCTGATTGAGCGCCGAGCGTACGGCCGAAAGCTGCGTCAGCAAATCGACGCAGTAGGCGTTGTCCTCAACCATTCCGAGCACACCTTCCAGGTGTCCGCGCGCCGTTTTAAGGCGGCGGACGATGTCGGCCTTGCGCTTAGTCGTGAGTGGGACCGCCGCCGATCTTTTCATTCGCATATTACTCCCTGCCCCCAGGGGAGGGGATAACTCTTTCTCTGCGCCTCAGCTCGCTCGGCACGCACCCAAAGCACATATCCCATTCGAACCGGAGCCGGTCGCGAGGGGTCTCGCGCGCGCGCCGCCGCCGCCCCCCGTCTTGACGTCGCGCTTCCAGGCATTCGCGAAATCGATGAGAGGCATGTGCTTCGGCTTTTCAGGCAAGCGTGGCTGCAGCGATTCCGTCCAACTCCGCCAGGGTTTGCGGCGACAGCGTCAATTGGCCGGCGGCCAAGTTCTCGCGGAGGTGTGCGACGGACGACGTGCCGGGGATCAACAGAATGTTGGGTGACCGTTGCAGCAGCCACGCGAGCGCGACCTGCATGGCCGTCGCACCGAGTCGCTCGGCGACGGCCGACAGCGTCGACGATTGCAATGGCGTAAACCCGCCGAGCGGGAAAAACGGCACGTACGCAATGCCGGCCCGGGCCAAGTCGTCGATCAGGGCGTCGTCCTGGCGGTAGACCAAGTTGTAGTTGTTTTGCACGCACACGATATCGGCGATCGCCTGCGCCTCTGCGACTTGGGCGGCCGTGACGTTGCTCAAGCCGATGTGGCGGATCAGTCCCTCGCGCTGGAGGTCGGCCAGCGCCGCCACCGGCTCGGCAATCGATCCTTCCTCGGTGCCGTGCCCGGAACCCATCACGCGGTAGTTGACGATGTCGAGCGCGTCTAGGCCCAGGTTGCGGAGGTTGTCGTGGACGCCGGCGGTCAGTTCGGGCGGCGAGATCGCCGGCTGCCACGACTTGTCCGGCGGGCGGCGACCCCCAAGTTTCGTGACGATCACCAGCTCTGCCGGGTACGGATGCAAAGCTTGCCGGATGATCTGGTTGGTGACGTGAGGGCCATAATAGTCGGCGGTGTCGATATGGTTCACGCCGGCCGCGATGGCCTCGCGCAGGACGCTGACGGCAGCGTCGCGATCCTCGGGCGGGCCCCACACGCCGGGGCCGGCCAGCTGCATCGCGCCGTAGCCCACCCGGTGAACTTCCAATGGCGTGCCGGGAAACGTGAATCGGCCGCCGAGCGTGGCTTGAGTCATTTTGATCTTTCTTTTCCTGCAGCGCCGAGACGGCCGGGCCGCTTCGAACAGGGCTCCTAACAAGTGATGGTAAATGTAAAGTATCATCGTGACTGCACGGACCGCAACCGCAACCGCCGAGAAATGACGACATGACAGCAAACGCAACTCTGTCACCTAAGGAAACCCAGTACGCCCGCAAGACGCGCGCACGCATTCTTGCCGCCGCCGAAAAGCGGTTCAAGCACTACGGTCTCGGTAAGACGACGATCGTCGACATCGCGGACGATTGCGCGATGTCGCACGCCAACGTCTATCGATTCTTTCGCAACAAGAGCGAGATCGTCGACGCAATTGCCGTCGGCTGGCTGGCGAAGAGCGAACGCGTCTGTGCCGACGTAGCCGCCCGGCCGATCCCTGCGGCTCAACGGCTGGTCGAGTACGTCGTCGAACTGCACCGCTGGAAGCGCCGCGAGCACGTGCGCGGCTCGCGCACGCACGAATTGCTGTCGCTGGCGAGTTATAACGGCCGGCCGTTTGTCAGTGCGCACTTGCGAGCGCTGGCCGACATTCTGGTCGAGATTATCGAGGACGGTAACCGACGGGGTGAGTTTGCCGTCGCCGATCCGCACGCTTTGGCGCGGACGATCCAACACGCGACCGTTAAGTTCTGCGATCCACGGCTCGTCGAGCAGTATCGGGACGAGCCGCTCGAAGATCAAGCCCGCGACGTGATGCGAGCCATCATCGTCGGGCTGACCGCACCGTAGTTTGAGAAATTACCACCCCGCCCCCGCCGTAGTAGCCGTCACCACCGCCGCCGAACCCAACGCCGCGGACGCCGAGCATTCCACGCTTCCCATGCGAGCGGTAGCCGCTCCCATTGCCAGCACCCACGGGGCTCTGCCCTCATCGGCCTTTGCGTGGATAGCTCGTCGCAATTCAGTCGTGAGTATGCCGGCCTATTCGGCGCCCTCAGGGCGGGATGCGGTAGGTCTGCGCGCCGCCCTATCTCCTTCGTAAGAAGTCGATTGCCGAGGCCGCGGCGAAGGCTCCCGAAAGAGCCGAAGGCATCCTCCGAGCGGGCGGGTCCCGGCTAGCGCTTCGCCGATTCGTTGCTCCTGCCGCAATGCGGCGAAGGAGTCGAGATTGACTGCGTGGCACCAACCGACCGTCAGGCGTAAGGGAGACATATGGAAGACTTCGAGAGAACGTTGTTTATCAACCCGCCCAGCTTTCGGGGGTTCGACGGAGGTGCCGGTTCGCGGTACCAAACGCGCCGGGAAGTTCGAGCGTTTTGGTATCCGACGTGGCTGGCGCAGCCCGCGGCGATGGTCCCGGGCAGCAAGCTGGTCGACGCCCCGCCCGACGATCTCAGCGTCGACGACGTCGCGCCGATGGCCAAGGATTACGATCAAGTGATCGTCCACACCAGCACGCCATCGTTTGCAAACGATGCGAAGTTTGCCGCCCGTCTGAAGGAAGAAAATCCGAAGGTAACCGTCGGGATGGTCGGCGCGCAAACCGGTGTAATGCCGCTGGAGTATTTGGATCGAGCGCCGGCGGCCGATTGGGTTTCGGCCGGAGAATTCGATTACGTCTGCGTTGACGTCGCGTCGAGTAAACCGCTGCGCGACATCCCGGGCATCGCCTATCGGGAGAACGGCCGGATCGAGTTGACCCCGCAACGACCGATAATCACGGATATGGATGCGTTGCCAAGCGTTTTAGACGTGTACAAGCGCGATCTCACCATCGAGAACTATTTCAACGGTTATCTGGACCACCCGTACGTTTCCCTGTATACCGGCCGCGGATGTAAGTCGAAATGCACGTTCTGCCTGTGGCCGCAGACGATCGGCGGCCACCTCTACCGGGTGCGCAGTGCGGAGAGCGTCGAAGCGGAGATGGCGCGTGCCAAGACGCTTTTCCCCGAAGTATCCGAGTACTTCTTCGACGACGACACGCT
>DATCGB010000152.1:0-3670 GCA_036509155.1 Candidatus Tumulicola sp.
ACGGGCTAGGTGACGGCCGCTTGGGTCGGGGGAGCCGCGGGCGGCTCGACCGACGGGATCTTGGAGTACTTCATCTTATCCGGATCGTCGGGATCGACGTCGCCCAGAATATGATCGCCCGAACCGAATACGCCTTTGAGCATTTCTTCGGCGAGTTCGTCTTCGACCATGCGCTGGATGGCGCGGCGTAACGGACGCGCGCCGAACTGCGGATCCCATCCCTTGCGGGCCAGCAGCAGCTTGGCGGCCTCGGTGACTTTGAGTTCCATCTCTTGAGCCTTGACTTCGCGGATGACTTTTTCGAGCTCGAGCGTCACGATCTGCTCGATCTGCTCGCGGGTGAGCTGATGGAAGACGACGACTTCGTCGACGCGGTTGAGAAACTCGGGCCGGAAGGTCGCTTTGACTTCTTCGAGCACCTTGTTCTTCATCCGTTCGTAGGCCTTCGCTTCATCTTCGGCGGTGCTTTTCTGCGGACGGAAACCGATGTCGGTGCTGGTCGTCATGCCGGTCGCGCCGACGTTCGACGTCATAATGATCACGCAGTTTTTAAAGTCGACTTGGCGGCCCTGAGAGTCGGTCAAGCGCCCGTCGTCGAGCACTTGCAGCAGCAAGTTGAAGACGTCGGGGTGCGCCTTTTCGATTTCGTCGAGCAGCACGACGGCGTACGGACGCCGGCGAACGGCTTCGGTGAGCTGGCCGCCTTCTTCGTACCCGACGTATCCGGGCGGCGCGCCGACTAAGCGGCTGACCGAATACTTCTCCATGTACTCCGACATGTCGATGCGAATCATCGACTCCTCGTCGTCGAACATTAGTGCGGCGACGCTGCGCGCCACCTCGGTCTTACCGACGCCGGTGGGACCGAGGAAAATGAACGAACCGATCGGACGGCTGGGGCTTTTGAGGCCGGCGCGCGAGCGGCGGATGGCGCGCGTAATGACTTCGATAGCCTCTTCCTGACCGACCACGCGCTGGTGCAGCAGATCCTTCATCTTGAGGAGCTTTTCGGTCTCGGCTTGCGCCAAGCGACTGACTGGAATACGCGTCCACGCCGAAACGATTTCGGCGATGTTCTCGGCGGTGACGCGCAAAATGCCGTCGCCCTGCGCCCGGCGTTCCTGCCACTCCCCTTCGAGACGTGCCTTTTCAAGGCGCAGCTTCTCCTCGCGGTCGCGAATCGAAGCGGCCTTGTCGAACTCCTGGTTTTTCACGACCGACTCTTTTTCGGCCACGACCTTGCGCAGCTGCGCGTCGATCTCGCGAACCTCGGGCGGCGGGAGCGTCGCCTGCAAGCGCACGCGCGAACTCGCTTCGTCGATCAGGTCGACGGCCTTATCGGGTAAGAAGCGGTCGGTAATGTACCGATCGCTGAGCTTGGCGGCCGCCGCCAGCGCTTCGTCCGTGATCTGAACTTTGTGATGGGCTTCGTACCGATCGCGCAGGCCCTTGAGGATTTCGACCGACTCTTCGACGCTCGGCTCGCCGACCATGATCGGCTGAAAGCGCCGTTCCAGCGCCGAGTCTTTTTCGATATGCTTGCGGAACTCGTTGAGGGTGGTCGCGCCGATGCATTGCAGTTCGCCGCGGGCCAGCGCCGGTTTGATGATGTTGCTCGCGTCGATCGCGCCCTCGGCGGCGCCCGCGCCGACGAGCGTATGCAGCTCGTCGATAAACAGAATAATTTCGCCGGCCGCGGTGCGGATCTCGTCCATGACGCGCTTCATGCGTTCTTCGAACTCGCCGCGATACTTGGTGCCGGCGACTAAGCCGGCGAGGTCGAGCGTGATAACGCGGCGGTCGCGCAGCGGCTCGGGGATGTCGCCTTTGATGACGCGCTGAGCTAAGCCCTCGGCGATTGCCGTCTTGCCGACGCCGGGTTCGCCGATCAGCGCCGGATTGTTTTTGGTGCGGCGCGAGAGGATCTGGATGACGCGTTCGATCTCGTTGTTGCGGCCGATCACCGGGTCGAGCTTGTTGTCGCGCGCGAGTTGCGTCAGGTCGCGGCCGTACGTATCCAGCGTCGGCGTTTTGCTCTTGCCCTTGGGCGCCGGAGGCTGACCTTCCGCGCCGAGCAGCGAGGTGGTTTGCAGGCGTACCTTGGCCGGGTCGACGCCTAAGTTCGTTAAGACCCGCGCGGCGACACCTTCGCCTTCGCGAATCAGCCCGAGCAAGAGATGCTCGGTTCCGATGTAGTTGTGGTTGAGTTGGCGCGCCTCTTCGAAGGCCAGCTCGATCACGCGCTTCGCGCGCGGCGTGAAGACCATTTCCTGTTGGACGGTCTGGCCGCCCCGCCCGACGATCGCCTCGACCTCTTGGCGGACCTTTGCCAAGTTGACGCCCAGCGATTCGAGGACTTTGGCCGCCAAGCTCTCGCCTTCGGAGATGATCCCGAGCAGGATATGCTCGGTCCCGATATAGTTGTTTCCGAGGCGTTGCGCTTCTTCTTGAGCGAGGACGATACTGCGCCGTGCTCGCTCGGTGAAGGGCTCCCACATTGACATTGGTCTAGGCTTTCCTTTCCGCGAGCTACCTCTTTAACTCTACTCCCGCCGCGCAAGTTTCGTAACGGTCCCCGCCGGCCGCACCTCTTCGCCTTCACGACTCATCGCCTGCTCGGTTGTTCTGCCTTCTCCACTATCCCGAATTCGAGGAGTTTACCTTCCAAACCGCCGAATCCCGGGATTATCATGCCAACCGTCGATCAGATTCGCGAAGCGTTAGTCGTCGTCATGGATCCCGAACTCAACCTCGGCATTCTCGACCTCGGGCTAATTTACGACATTTCCGTGGAAGGCGAAAACGGCGAGCACGCCACCGTCATGATGACGCTGACGTCGCCGATGTGCCCGGTCGGACCGATGTTCAAGAAATCGGTCGAAGACCACGTTCTCGCCGTCGAGGGCGTCAAAACCGCCAACGTGGAGATCACGTTCACCCCGCCATGGGATCCGAAAACGATGGCCTCCGACGACGTCAAGGTCCTGCTCGGTATCTGGTAGCCCCACCGAAGCCGGCACCCTGGCTCACACATCGCCGGCCGACGTTACCATGGCGAACGAAACGCCGAGCGCCTCAAAGTGCCGCATTCCGCACTGCACCTTCTCAGCCTCGGCGGTCCGAAGCTTCAAAAAGTCGCGGGTGCCTTTCGTTTCGCGAACCAGATACAGCATCGTCCGATCTTCCTTAACGATCGCCCAGTCTGGATTATACCTACCAACCGGCGTGTCGACGGTGAACCAGGACGGCAGCTTGACGAAAAGCTTGACATCCTCGCGAGCGTCGAGGCCCTCGGCAAAACGCCGCTCGACCTCGGAGTCATACACGACGTAGTCGTAGATCGATTTCCCTACCTGCAACGCGCTGAGGTAATCGATCAGCTCTTTGTCGTCGAAGAAGCGCGTCATCTCCCATTCCGCATCGCCGCCGGATCCGTCGATCCGCTCGTACTTAATGCCGTCAACCAGCAAACGATGCAGCTCGTACTTCAGAACGGCGGCGATAGCATCCATGAAGCGCTGCGGGTTGACGAAGAATTCGGATAGACGTCCCGACTCGCAAAGGATCCGAACCAAGGTCGAACGGGTGAGTTCCGTCTGTTCCTGCAGATACGCGAGCACGTCGGGTAGTGCGTGGGTCGTGAAGTCGACCTCTTCTTGCGAAACGGCCA
>DATCGB010000153.1:0-11313 GCA_036509155.1 Candidatus Tumulicola sp.
TTTGCTGCCGGCATCGTACGACACGGTCGCACCCATTTGCTCGAACATCGAGCGCAACGGGATGAGCAGCGTGCCGTTCTTCACCAATGCAGAAAGAACGCGCCCTTGTTTGAGGACGTCGGGTTTCGAGTAGACGTGACGATCGTTATAAAGAATCGGAATCTGACCCGACGGCGGCGCCCCGAAATTTTCTGCCGGGGGCGAACCCGCTTGGGCTAGGCCTCGTCCCGCGTTCGACTGGGATGCGACGGCGGCGAAGGTACACGCGACGGCCATCGCAACGGCGAGTAGAGCGGTGCTGGCTGGTTTCACGAAAAAAGCCTCCTGCAATGCGTTTTTGAGACGATAGTCTCTCGGCACTACTATGCCACGAAGCCCTCGCTCGTGCAACCCGAGAAAGCAAACGAACCCCGGCTTGTAGCCGGGGCTCGTCGCTTTCTCGGACTTCGTGGGTTGCTGGTTCTGTTTTAGAACTTCACGCCGAGACCGACGAACGGCCCGTTGGCCGTCGACGTAGACGGAGCGTTGAGCTTGTTGGTCAGCTGATCGCCCATCCAGCCCGCCTCGAGGAAGATCGGGCTCTTGCCGATGACGTAGTCGAGACCTGCCTGGTATTTGTACATATTGTACTGCAGGGAAGTCGTCGCAAAGTCACCCTTGATGGTCGGGTAGTACCAGAAGTTACCGAAGAACGAGAGCGGAACGTTGAGGTCCGGCAGTTTTTCAATGCCGAAGCCGACGCCGTTCATGTTCGGGTAACCGTAGTTGGTGCTGCGCCAGAGGTAGCCCACGCCGATGTAGACGCGCGGATTGAAGACGCGAATGCCCAAACGGGCATCGACGTCGGTGTCGCGCGCCTGGAAGGCCGGGACGAACGTCTGACCGCCGCCGCCGATGACTCCGACGAAACACTGGGGATCGATCGAACCGGCGGTCGAGGTGCTGCAGTTATGCGGATAGCCGTACTGCTCGAACGAGCCCTCGACCATCCACGGAATGTTCAGCGCGCTGAACTCGAGTGCGCCGCGGACCGCGTACGAGGCGGTGCCGGTGTTACCCGGGCTGAACTCGTTATAGACCTTCGGCGAGATGATGTAGTCGCCCGCAACGAACAAGTCGTTGTAAGGCGTCGCGACCGGAGCCGGCGTTGGCGTCGGCGGCGGCGGCGGGGGAGCTTCGGTTGCGGGCGGCGGCGGCGGCGTCGCGGGCAAATACCGCACGACGACGAGACGCTTGTCGGCGACCCACAGAACGTAGGCGCCCATGCCTTCCGAAATGACGCGGACCGGAACGAGGACGTTGCCTTGATAGATCATCGGCGGCACGTCCAGCGGACGGGATTCGCCGTTGATCATGACTTCCGGCTTTCCGACGGTTACCTTGACTTCGGAACCGGGTTTGGTTACGGTCGCCGTTTTGCTGCCGGCATCGTACGACACGGTCGCACCCATTTGCTCGAACATCGAGCGCAACGGGATGAGCAGCGTGCCGTTCTTCACCAATGCAGAAAGAACGCGCCCTTGTTTGAGGACGTCGGGTTTCGAGTAGACGTGATGATCGTTATAAAGAATCGGAATCTGACCCGACGGCGGAGTTCCGAAGTTCGCCGCCGGCGTAGTTCCCGTCTGCGCCACACTGTTTCCATTGTTTCCAGATAGTGGCGCGTTCGACGAGGCTGCTACCGCGTTGAGACCGCACGCCGCTGCAATGAGCGTCGCGAGGACCCCGGTGCTCAGTCGTTTCACTAGTGCCTCCTTAAGCGTTTTTGCGTGAGCGAGCAGCCCTTCGGTTCCGATGGACTGCGCGCCCAACTCGCACGATAGCCGTTATTCCCCGATAGCGCTACGAGATAAACGCCATAGCCAGGCGATTCCCACGAAAGTCTCACCTATGGCCAGAACGAAGGCGACGCGAGGACCTTGCGTGCCGGCCGTCAGCGCCAGGCGCCCAAGGACCGCGGTCGTCACTGCCGGGGCGATGATTTGCGGGAGAATCAGCGCCAGATTCCACACCCCCATGGTCGTGGCGAGCGCGCCGGGGGGCAAAACGCGGCAAGCGATGGCCCAGTCCGCAACCAAAAAAATTCCCCATCCAAGACCTGCAACCAACGTCGCAGCGGCCGCGCCCGCGATCGTATGCGACCCGACGAATAGCGCTAGGGCGACGACGACCAAGCCGCCGCCGATCGTCGCAACCAGGCGCTTATCGAGGCGATCGCTGGGACGCGCCGCCAGCGCCGCACCGATCGCTCCGACGAGCGTAAAGACTAAAATCAACACGCCGCTCGTCGATTTTGCCTGCGCGATGGACGGCGTCGCCAGCACGCCGCTAACGTAAAACAGCAAGTAATCCAGCAGCGTGTAAAATCCCACGTACACCAGCGCGCGCGAGATAAACAGGTCGACGAAGGTGCGAGTAACGCGGAACGGTTCGCGTTTGGGCTGCGTTTGGAGCGCCAGCCCGCGCACGTGCGCGCACGTCGCCGTACCCGTAGCGATCAGCAGCGCGGCCAACGCGCCTCCCAAAATCCGCGCGTCGGTGATAAATGCGGCGCACACCGCGCCGACGGCGTTGCCCGCGCTCTGGAGCGCCGCCATCCACGACGATGCAACGCCGAAGCGTGCCCGCGGCATCGCGTCGGGGACGATCGCCTGATACGGGCCGATCGCGAAATTTAATGCCGCCTGCAAAGCGACGAACGCGAACGTCAGCGCGACGAAATTCGCGGCTCCGTAGAAGCACACGACCGCGACCGCACCGCCGAGGCCGCCGGCGGCGTAAAACTCGATGCGGCGGCTCCCGCCGCGGCGACGCGCGTCCGACCACGGTCCGACGGCGACCTGAACGACCGCAGCGACGATCGCGCCGAGCGTCGCGAGGCGCCCGTACGCGACCAATGCGTGCGCGCCCGCGACGAGTTCGATCGTGCGCGCTTGCAGCGAAATGCCCAGCAGCGCGCCCCACACCGCCTGGATGCCCAGCCAGAACAGCGCGATCCGAAACGGGCTGGCAGCGTTACGGGCGCCGGCAGGCATACCGGTACTCGTCGACGGTATCGGCATCGTAGCCGATTTCGGGAGCGCAGCGCCGGACCGCCGCGGCCGGAATCTTCGCGACCTTCGACGCGACCGTTTCCATCTCGGCAACGCTCAAACGCCCCACGATCAGGCGAAACATCGCCAGCGGGCTCACGAGCGTGGCCATCCGCCACGGCTGCTTGCGCGCCGCGAAAAGCATCGTCGCCGTTCGCGAAACGCGCGCGCAACTGCCGGCAGGCAGCAAAAAGATTCCGCCGTTGACGACGCGCTCGCGCGCCAGCGTGATTCCGAACGGCGGCGCGTCCGGAAACCGAGCCGCGAAGTCGGCATATTCCGCCAACGCAATCGCGATCGTCCCGGCCGGCACGCGCGCAACGAAGTCGCGCACCGCAGCGGCGGTGACGTAGGGCATATCGCTGGTTGCGTAGAGCAGCGGCCGGCCGTCATCGTCGGGCCACGCGTGCAGCGCGAGCAGCACGTTTTGCGCGCCCGACGAGCTTTCTTCGATGAAACGATCGACGCGGGCGGAACAGGCCGCGCGCACTTCCGGGCCGCCGACGACCGCCAGTTGCGTCACGCCCGCTTCGCGTAAGGCGTCGATGACGCGATCGAGCATGGTCGCGCCGCGAACGGGTGCCAGGGCTTTGATTTCGGTGCCGGCGTCGTTCGCGTAGGCCGCACCCACGCGGCCGCCGGTGGTAACGACCGCTTTCACGCGTCCGGCATTCCGGGTAGGGTTACCTGATAGGGATTGACGCCGGCGCAAGGATCGGGACGGGCGACGAACTCGGGGGCGTCCTGGCCGTAACGCGCGTCGAGTAGGGCGACGATCGTTTCGGCGTTGCGCGGCGCCTGGCCGTTCGCGTGATTGTTAAAAAATACGTACGTGTCGTGGGTTTGGGCTTCGATTTCGGCGATGCGGGCAGTCCATGGCAGCAACTCGTCGATCGCGTACGAATAGTCGTAACGCGTGCGATTACTTCCGCGCCACCAGGCCGCCCCGTTTCGCCCGTGAAAGCGCACGTAGCCGACCTCGCCGGTCGCGTCCGACGACGGTCCGAGCAATCCCTCGAGACGCGGCATATCGACGTTGGAATAACTCGCGCCCAGTGCGCGCAGCAGGTCGATCGTCTCGGGCCGCTGCCAGAGCCGGTTGCGAAACTCGATCACGACCGGCACCCCCGCGAACGTCTCGACCACCCGCCGCACGTAGGCTTCCGTTTCGCTCGCGGGTTTGAAGGCGTTGGGAAACTGCGCCAGGACGCAGGCCAGCTTGCCGGCCGAGGCCATCGGCGCGATGCTATCGAGAAGCGCTGCGGCGTCGGCGTGAATGGCGCCGGAGTACGCCGGCGGTGGCGGATGGGTGATCGTCTGCGGCAATTTGAAACTGAAGCGAAACTGCGCCGGCGTCCGGCCGGCCATCGATTCGACCGTCCCCCGCGCCGGTACGCCGTAGTAACTCGAGTCGATTTCGACGGCGGTAAAGCTGCGCGCGTAGTACGAGAGCATTTCGACGGGCTTAGTCTTAGGCGGATAGAACGGGCCGACCCAGTCCTTGTACGAAAATCCGCACGTACCGACGTAAATCATAAGCATATCGGGCCCGGCATGTTGCCGAGCCCGATTCACCTTACTTCTTGGTCGCGACCTTCTTCTTACCGGCCACCGTGCGCTTGGGCCCCTTGCGGGTGCGCGCGTTCGTCTTGGTACGCTGCCCGCGGACCGGCAAGCCGCGACGGTGGCGCACCCCGCGATAGCAGCCGATGTCCATCAAGCGCTTGATGTTGCCCTGAACCTCGCGGCGCAGGTCGCCCTCGACGCGAAGCGAGAGCGCGTCGATCGCGTCGCGCAGCTTCTTTTCGTCGTCCTCGGTCATCGCCTTCACGCGAAGGTCGGCGCCGACGCCGGCGTGCTCGAGCAGCTTCTTCGCGGTCGTCGGACCGATGCCATAAATGTAGGTCAGCGCGATCTCGATGCGCTTTTCGCGCGGCAAGTCGATACCGGCAATACGAGCCATAGTTCTTCCTCTACCCCTGAACCTGCTTGTGTTTGGGGTTGACGTCGCAGATCACGCGCACCTTACCGTGGCGGCGAATGATCTTGCATTTTTCACAGATACGTTTGACTGAAGGTCGGACTTTCATTTGGAGAGGCACTTCGCCTCCGGCTCCGTGCCCCCCACTTTGTGGGGGCCCCCGGGCCATGGGCGCCTTTCTGGGTTTGGCTGGCTTGAGATTCCCCTAGGGGCGCCCAAACCGGCGGGTTGACTTTAGCATTGCTGAGATCGGGACTTCGGAGGGCTTGGGCGTTGTACGAGCTTTGAAAGAGTCATACGGGGGCTTGGTCGTAGCGGTGGGCGGAGGGGTGTTCGGCGAAGTCGCGGAGCGTTAGGATTTTGGGGCCGTCGTCGGTGACGGCGATGGTGTGCTCGAAGTGCGCTGCGAGTTTACCATCTGCGGTGACAACTGTCCAGCCGTCTTCGAGGATGTTGACCTGATGGCCGCCTTGGGTGATCATCGGCTCGATGGCGAGGACCAGGCCGGGACGAAGCTCCAGGCCGGTGCCCGCCTTCCCATAGTTGGGGACCTGAGGCTCCTCGTGCATTTCGCGGCCGACGCCGTGCCCGACCAGTTCGCGGACCACGCCGAAGCCGTTTTTCTCGGCGTGCGCCGCAACGGCGGCCCCGATGTCGCCGACGCGGTTGCCGCGCTGCATTTGTGCGATGCCGAGCATCAGGCATTCCTGGGTTACATCGAGCAGCCGTTGGGCTTGGGGTGAAATCGTGCCGACGGCGACCGTCGCGGCGCTGTCGCTGACGTAACCGTCGAGCGTCGTGCCGATGTCGATCGACAGCAGGTCGCCGTCTCGCAGGACGCGCGAGCCCGGGATGCCGTGCACGACCTCGTCGTTGACCGAGGCGCAAATCGAGCCGGTAAAACCGTGATACCCCTTAAACGTCGGCACGCCGCCGAGGTCTCGAATGCCCTTTTCGGCCATTGCGTCGAGCTGCCCGGTGGTGATGCCGGGGCGAGCGGCTTTGAGCAGCTGCGTCAGCACCGCGGACGTAATCCGTCCGCTGCGGCGCATCACTTCGATCTCCCGCGCGGATTTGAGTGCTACCACGTCAGCGCGCCTGCTCCATTCCGATCGCGTGCAAGATCGCGCGGGCGACGTCGTCGACGCTTTGCAATCCGTCGACCTCGAACAGTTTGCCGGTTTTGCGATAGTACTCGATCAGCGGGCGCGTCTGCTCGTCGTAGACGTCGAGCCGTTTGGCCACCGTTTCGGGCAGGTCGTCGACGCGCTGGATCAACGGTCCGCCGTCTTCGTCGTCGACCCCCGCGACAATGGGTGGATTCGTCAGCGCGTTGTACGTGCGGCCGTTGCGCGGGTTCGACCAGCGGCCGCCAAGCCGCGAGACGAGCGTCGCGCGATCCGCATCGAAGAGCACGACCGCATCGAGCCGCCACCCTTTGGAGGCCAGCAACGCATCGAACGACTGCGCCTGCGCGACGGTACGCGGAAAACCGTCCATGATGAATCCGGCTGGGTAACTTTCCAGCTCGTGGCCGACCATGTCGACGATCAGCCGGTCGGGGACCAGGTCGCCGCGCTGCATATATCCTTCGGCTCGCTCCCCAAGCGCCGTCCTATCGGCGCGATGCCGGCGAAGGATGTCGCCCGTCGAAAGCTGTTTGGCGCCGAAGCGATGCTCGAGAATCCGCGCCTGCGTACCCTTGCCCGCCCCGGGCGGCCCGAGAAAAATCAACCGCATGACTCTAACGTTTGATAAAGCCGCGGTAATCGCGCATCGCCAGGCGGGCTTCGATTTGCGTGATCGTATCGAGCGCGACGCCTACGACGATCAGCAGCGACGTCGAGCCGAGGTAGAACGTGGTTACCGAGAGCCCCTGCTGCACGATGCCGGGAAGAACCGCCAGCAAGCCGAGATAAATTGCGGCCGCCGTCGTGATACGAAGCATGATCTTGTTGAGGTAATCGACCGTCGGCTGCCCGGGGCGAATGCCCGGAATGAAGGCGCCGGTCTTTTTGAGGTTATCGGCTACGTCGCGCGTGTTGAGCACGATCGAGCTGTAGAAGAACGTGAAGATCACCACCAGCAAGAAGTACACGAGGTTGTAGAGCACGCCGTTAGGTGAAAAGTACACGTTGAGCCACGTCGACACGTTGCCCATGATCGAGTGTGGATCGGAGTGCGCGAACCACGAAAGGGCCTGCTGCGGCAGCAGCAGGATCGAGATGGCGAAGATGATCGAGATCACGCCGGCGTTGTTGAGGCGCAGCGGAATGTAGGTCGAACGGCCCGCAAACATCTTGCGGCCGACGGTGCGCCGGGCTTGCTGGACCGGCACGCGCCGCTGACCTTGGTAGAGAAAGATGATCGAAACGATGATGATCAGGGCGACCACCACGTAGAGCACGATATTGAGCACCGACTCGGCTCCCTGGGTGGTCGACGAAAACGTCTGCGAGACGTACGTCGGATAGCGCAGGACGATGCCGATGAAGATGATCAGCGAGACGCCGTTGCCGATGCCTTTGTCGCTGATCTGCTCGCCGAGCCACATCAGGAACAGCGTTCCGGCGACCATCGCGATTATCGCAAAAAGCAAGTACCATATCGAGTGGTCGTAGAAGACGCCGGACTTCTCCATGGCGCTGGCCATGAACGTTGCCTGCATCCCCGCGAGGACGATCGTCAGCCAGCGAGTGTATTGGCTGATCTTTTTACGGCCTTCCTCGCCGCCTTTCTTCGCCAGCTCCTCGAGTTGCGGCATCACGACGGTCATCAACTGCATGATGATCGAAGCGTTGATGTACGGCGTGATGCCCATCGCGATGACCGAGAGCTTTTGAAGCGCGCCGCCCGACAGAAAGCCGAGAAGGTTGTAAAAAGCGCCGCTTTGCAGGACCCGTTGCCAGGCCGCCTCGTTAACGTTGGGGAGCTGCACGTGGATCATGAACACGAACCACGCGAAAGCGAACAGCACGAACATCAGGCGCTGCCGAATTTCCGGCACCAGCACGGCGGCGCGTAAGTTGTTGAACACTCGCTAGGTGCCTTCTTCGATCGCAGCTCCGGCAGCCGCCAGCGCTTCGCGCGCGCTGCCCGAAAACGCCACGTCGCGGAAACGCAGCCCGGCGGGAAGCGTCTTGCCGGCTTTGCCGTCGCCCAAAATCTTGACGCCGTCGAGAAGCGATTTGAGAATGCCCTTTTCCTTGAGCGATTCCGGCGTAATTTCGACGCTCGCGTCCCACTGCGCGAGCTGATGAAGGTTCACCACCGCCAAGCGCGACCGAAAGTGGCCGATGTCGCGCGCCTTTTGCGAATATCCGCGACGATGCGGCAGGCGGCGTTCCCAGGGCGTTTGGCCGCCTTCGAACGCCGGCCCCTTGCCGCCGCCCGAACGGACGGTTTGACCCTTACCGCCCTCGCCGCCGGTCTTGACCATGCCGGATCCGTGCCCGCGGCCGATCCGCTGACGTTTCGGCCGGCTGCCGGGTGACGGGACCAGCGCGCCCAGCTTGAGCAGGCTCCCCGCGGCCGACGCAAACGCGCCCGCATTCACGGTGACGCCCGAGCCGCCGGCGGCCTTCGGTTTTGCAACGGCCTTCGTGCCGGACTTCGCACTAGCCGGTGCTTTCTTCTTGATGGGTTTCTTCTCTGCCATAATAGTTCTCGCTTGACGTTAGGAGTTTGGCTCCTAGGCTGCGTAAATGTCTTTGACGGTCTTGCCGCGCAAGGCCGCGACCCGTTCGGCGGTTCGCAACGTTTTAAGCGCTTCGACGGTCGCCATGACGACGTTGATCGGATTGGTCGTCCCCAAGCACTTGGTCAGGATGTCGTGGATGCCCGCCAGTTCGAGCACCGCGCGCATCGAGCCGCCGGCAATGACGCCGGTCCCAGGTGCCGCCGGCTTGAGCAGCACCGACGCCGCCCCGACGTGGAAACGAACTTCGTGCGGGATGGTTTTTTCGACCATCGGCACGGTCACCAAGCTCTTCTTGGCCGCTTCGACGCCCTTACGAATCGCTTCGGGAACTTCGCCGGCCTTGCCGATCGCAAACCCGACCTTGCCCTTGCGGTCGCCCACGACGACCAGCGCGCTAAAGCTGAAGCGCTTTCCGCCTTTGACGACCTTCGCTACGCGATTGACGCGCACGACGGTTTCTTCGAATCCACTGTTGTCGCGATCGCGACCGCCACGATATTGCATCAGAAAGTCAGCCCCGCTTCGCGCGCCGCATCGGCAAGTGCCGCAATGCGTCCGTGATATTTATAACCGCCGCGGTCGAAAACGACCGTAGAAATTCCCGCGGCCTTCGCCTTGGCCGCAATCGCCGCACCGACGGCCTTGGCCGCGCCGACGTTGGTTTTCGACTGCAGATCGCCTCCGAGCGACTTATCGACGGTCGACACCTCGGCCAAGGTGTGACCTTTGGCGTCGTCGACCAGCGTCGCGTAGATGTGATGCAGCGTTCGCCGCACCAGCAACCGCGGACGCTCGGGCGTTCCCGAAATTTTCTTGCGCAGGCGAGCGTGACGCGCGCGCCGCGAGGCGTCTTTGGAGTTCCGCGCCATTACTTCTTGCCAGCCTTTCCGGCCTTACCGAGTTTTTTGCGGATCTGCTCGCCGGCGTAGCGAATGCCTTTGCCCTTGTAGGGCTCGGGCGGACGCAAGCGGCGAATCTCCGCGGCGACCTGACCGACGGCCTGCTTATCGATGCCCTCGACGTGGATCTTGTTTTGCCCCTCGACCAAAAGCGAGACGCCCTGCGGCGCTTCGAAGACGACCGGATGGGAGTAGCCCAGGCTGAGGTTCAACTTTTCGCCCGCCTTCGCAACGCGGTAGCCGACGCCCTGAATCTCCAGACTCTTGCGGAAGCCCTTGCTCACGCCTTCGACCATGTTGGCGATCAACGTGCGGGTAAGACCGTGCACGGAACGATGCTCTTTGGCATCGCCCTTGCGCTCGACGACGACGTTGCCGCCCTCAAGCTTCACGGCCACCGCTCCAGACAAGATCGCCTGGCGCAGCTCGCCCTTCGGGCCCTTGACCAGCACCGCGTCGGAGTCGAACGTGACGTTCACTCCCGACGGCAACTCGACGGGCAACTTCCCAATACGAGACATCTCTTTTATTCCTTTACTATCCTAGGTCCGGCGGCTTACCAAACGTACGCCAAGACTTCACCGCCGACGCCGATTTTTTTCGCTCGTTTGCCGGACATGATGCCTTGCGGAGTCGAGATAATCACGACGCCCAATCCGCCCAAAACGCGCGGGATCTCGGTCTTGCCCGTGTACACGCGCAAGCCGGGGCGCGAAATGCGTCGCAGGCCGGTGATAACCTTTTCTTTTTCGGGGCCGTACTTCAGCTGGATGCGAATGGTCCCTTGGGGGCCCTCGCTGACCCGCTCGAACGTTTCGATAAAACCCTCGTCCATGAGAATTTTTGCGATCGCCTGCTTGGAACGCGATGCCGGAACGTCGACCGACTTGTGATTGGCCGTGTTCGCGTTGCGAATGCGCGTCAGCATATCTGCGATCGGATCCGTTACCGCCATTTGTTACGCTCCCTTTTCGTCGTAAGAACCGTGGTTGAATTCATCGTACGCTTTACCACGATGCCTTGGTGACGCCGGGGACTACGCCTTTGTGCGCGTTCTCACGGAAACAAATGCGGCACATCGCGAACTTCCGCAGGAAGCCGCGCGGGCGCCCGCAGACTTTGCAGCGGTTGTGCTTGCGAACGCCGAACTTCGGCGTCCGGTTCGCTTTTACGATCATGCTCGTTTTGGCCATTAACCGCGTCCCTTCTGAAGCGGGAGTCCCATCGCAACCAAAAACTCCGAGGCTTCCTCGTCGGTCTTCGCCGTGGTTACGATCGTGATATCCATGCCGCGAGTTTTATCGACTTTGTCGTAGTTGATCTCCGGAAAGACCAGCTGCTCTCGCAGACCCATGTTGTAGTTTCCCCGGCCGTCGAACGACTTGGTCGGTAACCCTCGAAAGTCGCGGATACGGGGAAGCACGACGTTGAACAGCTTGTCCAAGAAAACATACATGCGTTCGCCCCGCAGCGTTACCTTGGCTCCGATATTCATGCCTTCGCGCAGCTTGAACGCCGCGATCGACTTGCGGGCCTTCGTGACGATGGCCTTCTGACCGGTAATGGCGGCCAGCTCCAACACGGCGGCGTCGAGCGATTTTGGATTGACGATCGCTTCGCCGACGCTCATGTTGACGACGA